>SVLF01000126.1 GCA_015068085.1 Oscillospiraceae bacterium | reverse complement strand
GGAGTCAACACCGGTGCGGGTAACGAAATCCTCAACCTCTTCGGGACGGGTGTAGGAGGAGTGCTCAGCGCAAACTTCATCCTCAACGCCTGCAAGAACGCCGAGCTCGCCCTCAACAACGCATCCACGCTCGTGAGCGTAATCAACGACCTTCTTGGTCAGAGCGATATTGTCTTCGTAGTCGAAATGAGAACCGTCGATCATAACGGAGGTAAAACCGCCGTCGATGCAGGACTTACAGATCTCAAAATCTGCGCCGTGGTCAAGGTGAAGAGCGAAATCAACGCCGCTGTCCTCAACTGCTGCGCGAGCAAGGCCCATAAGGTATGCGTGCTTAGCATACTTACGCGCGCCTGCGGAAACCTGGAGAACAACGGGGGACTTTTCCTCAGCAGCCGCCTCGGTGATAGCCTGGATGATCTCCATGTTGTTAATGTTGAAAGCGCCGATAGCATAGCCGCCGGCATAAGCCTTCTTGAACATTTCCTTGGTAGTAACAAGTGCCATTTTTAATCTCCTTGTGAGTAAATTTATTTCCATCCTATATTATACACTTTTTTTGTTAAAAAATCAAGTTTTTCGGGGAATATTGTTTGGGGATTTGAGAAAAACTTTAAGAATTCTTGCATCCTACCAAAACACGTTCCGCAACGCGGAACATATCGTACCGCGCCCCGCGCGGTATATCGTATTGTTTGCCAAAGCAAACAATATATCGTATCGGCACCGGCCGATATATCTCGCGCCGTCCGCAGACGGCGCTTTATAAAAAGGAAAAAATCCGCCGCAGCGGATTTTTTGATTAAATTATATCCCGTCCTCGGTTTTCTTTAGGCGGTATAGTCTCGCAAACCGCTGACTCCCCACCCCACCCCCTCCCGCAAGCGGGAGGGGCGAGATTGAGAGTTCGAGGACATTGCTTTATTCATCATCTTCGCTTATTTCACAATATTTAATTGCAAAATCTAATAAAAGCCCGATGAGTTCGTTTCGAGTACGATTACTTTGCACAGATAATCTGTTCAATTCCTCGACCGTTTCATCCTTAATTCTGATCGAAAAGGTCTTGTACCCGTCCTCTCCTTTGAGGGCTTATTTTTTTATACTAACTATTCTATTTATTCTTTATTGTTATATCATCTCACCAAAATTACAATTTGACAAACGGCACAACGTAAAGTTTGATTTGTAAAACAAGTATTGTTTCTAGCAAATCAATCAACAACATTATGTCTATCAAGTGAAATTTTCAATGCCTTAACGGTATCTACAATAATTCTGACTTGTTGAGAAGAGCAGGAATCGAGCGTTTCCGAAAGTTCACTTATAGCTTTAGACTTTCCGAGTTTTTGTTCATACAGTAAATCGTCAGTCTGAACCTCCAATGCTTTAGCCAAATCTACAAATACTTGCAAACTGAGTTTAGTATTTCCTGTTTCAATGTGGCTTAAATGTGTAACGGATATATCTACTAATTCAGCCAATTGCTCTTGAGAAAGTCCTTTTGCCTTTCGATATTTTCTGATTTTTTGCCCTATTTCACAATAATTCATAAAAAACCGCCCATATAGTTAATTTATACTTGAATTATATCCCAAATCGTGTTATAATAACATAAACTGTAAAGGCTATTTAATGCCTATATAGTTAAAGTTTTGAATAAGGGGTAGCTAATATGGCAGGTAATGAAGCACTGAACAAAGCGAGTAAAGCCAAAAAAGATGAATTTTATACGCAACTCGCAGACATAGAAGTAGAATTAAAACATTACAAAAAACATTTTAAGTCAAAGACGGTTTTCTGTAACTGTGACGATCCATACGAAAGCAATTTCTTTAAGTATTTTGCCATGAACTTTAATTATCTGGGGTTGAAGAAATTAATCGCTACCTGTTACAATAATTCTCCGGTTTCCGGTGAACAGTTGAGCATCTTTGATATGTTCCCAACTGAGGAAGAACAGAAGAAATACGCCTACAAAATCGAGATATCCGAGGTTACGGATATTAACGGCGACGGCGCAGTTGATTTGGTCGATGTAGAATATTTACTCCGCAACAAAAAGAACGCGCTTACGCTTCTTGAGGGTGACGGCGATTTTCGTTCCGATGAATGCGTAGAGATATTGAAAGAAGCTGATGTTGTTGTTACCAATCCACCGTTTTCTTTGTTTCGTGATTATGTTGCATTGTTGGAGAAATACCAAAAACAGTATTTGATAATTGGTAATGTAAACGCAATTACATATAAAGAAATATTTCCTTTGATTAAAGATAATAAGTTGTGGATGGGCTATTCCATACATAGCGGAGATAGAGAGTTTCGTGTTCCCGACGATTATCCGCTTGAAGCGGCAAGTAGTCGAGTTGATGATAGAGGAAATAAGTATATTCGTGTTAAAGGTGTTCGTTGGTTTACGAATATGGACTATGTAGAACGCCATACAGATATAGATTTGTATAAAAAATATACCCCTGAAGAATATCCGCATTATGTAAATTACGATGCAATTGAGGTTCGTAAAACTGCTGAAATACCATTCGATTACGATGGATTGATGGGAGTACCGATCACCTTTTTGGATAAATATAATCCCGATCAGTTTGAAATCGTAGGATTAAGTTTACTTGTTGCTAATCCTATTTCTGATTATGCAGAAGAAGGTACTTACGCCAAAGGTGGACCTGCATTTTACTTAAAAAATGATCACGGAACATACGATAGATTATACGCACGAATAGTAATAAGGAGAAAACAGAATGGAAATTAAACTACATGAAATAACCGTCCGTGATGTTTTCGATGGATATGAAAACAACGAAACAACCGGGCAGGTCGTAGCTTACGGCGGCGCGCTGAACGTGCGACCTGCGTACCAAAGAGAATTTGTTTATGACGATAAAAAGAAAAAATCTGTTATGAACTCCATTCTCCATCAATTCCCCCTTAACGTTATGTATTGGTCGGATAATGGTGACGGCACGTATGAAATGCTTGACGGTCAGCAAAGAACCATATCTATTTGCGATTGGCTCGATAACGGTTATTCTATTTTTGCAAATCCCACCTCGCCTTTAACGCCTTATTATGCTCATACATCCGAAGAAATAACCAACAGGATTCTTGACTATAAGCTGATGGTTTACATCTGCAAAGGAACAGATACAGAAAAGCTCGATTGGTTCAAGATCATCAACATAGCAGGTGAAAAACTCACCGACCAGGAATTACGCAACGCTATTTACACCGGTGCGTGGCTTTCGGATGCAAAGCAGTATTTTAGTAAGAATCAATGCATCGCCTATAAAATCGGCGAACGCTATATGAGTGGCACACCTATCCGTCAAGACTACTTGCAAACCGTTCTCTCTTGGGTTGCTTCTGCCGAGGGTAAGACGATTGAGGAATACATGGCGGCGCATCAGCACGACACCCACGCAACGCCATTAAAGCAGTATTTTAAGAGCGTTATTGATTGGGTAGAGCTTACATTCCCGAAGTACCGGGCGAAGCAAATGAAAGGATTAAATTGGGGTCTGCTCTATAACGAGTACGGCAAAAACGTATACGATCCCAACGCTTTGGAAGCGGAGATAACAGAGCTTCTGAAGGATGATGATGTCAGCAATCAAAAAGGCGTTTATGAGTATCTTTTGAGTGGCAGGACAAAAGAAAAAGTGTTGTCGATCCGTCAGTTCACCGAGAACGAAAGACGGACGATGTATGAACGCCAAGGCGGCGTTTGCCCGATGTGCAAGGCAGAGGGCAAAGATAAGATTTGGAATATTGAGGAAATGCACGCCGACCATATTATACCGTGGAGTCGCGGAGGTCACACAACTCTCGACAACGGACAAATGCTATGCCGAGATCATAATCTTATAAAATCCGATATGTAAACATCAGAAGCATAATGAAGTTCGCGCTCAAAACAAACGCCCTCCCGCTTGCGGGAGGGTTGGGTGGGTATTCAGATACTCAAGCGAAGACTTTTTCGTGCGGCAAAGGGTGACAGGAGCGCGTACTTGCCTTCGGCAAGTTGCAACTCTTGCTTGTCGGCTCCCGCCTCCATTTTCCTTCGGAAAACCGCAAGAGCTGCACTTCCCTACATTCGGGAAGGGTTGACTCTGTCCAAAACGGAGAAGCAGAGCTTCACCGTTTTGAAGCACGGAAGCGAGAGGCTGAAATATTTGCCTTCGGCAAATTGCGACTCTGCCTCGGCGGCTAAACACCGCCGTTTTCCTGCGGAAAAACGGCAGAGCCGACTCTCGCATTAGTCCGAGGCTCTGCCTCGTGCTCCGTTTAAGAAACTTTTCGAGAAAAGTATCTTAAAAATCTTCAAAAGCTTTCAATACGAGCGCGGCTCTGGCGGTTTTCCGAAGGAAAATGGAGGCGTGAGCCGACAAGACAGAGTCGAAGCTTGCCGCAGGCAAGCATAACTTTCTGGAAAAGTTCGATCAAAACTTTCCCGCTGCTGTTGTTTTTTATTTAATCGAAAATTTCCGCGTGCGGAAATTCACCTTCAAACTTCGCCGAAGGCGAATCTTAACTCGCGCATCGCGCGATCATAACTTGCGCGCAGCGCAACAATATCTCGGCGCAAGCCGATCTTAACTCGCGCAGCGATCTCCTCATCCCTCCGCCTGTGGCGGAACATCTCCCGTCCCCTGCGCGATAGTAACCTCCGCCACAG
>SVLF01000034.1 GCA_015068085.1 Oscillospiraceae bacterium | reverse complement strand
CTAAGACGAAAAGCAGGAAAAACCATCCACGCAACAGGGCTTTTAGCTATGCCGTGCTTTGCCGTGCTCATTCCGCTCGGCGAGCCGGTATGCCGTGTTCTTTTCTCACATGAAGCGGCGGGCGCATTTATTTTTCCGCTCGGCATCGGCACTCTTTTTTCCTACTATGAAATGACCACCGGCGCTCTTCTCAACGGTATCGGTATGCAGAAAAAAGCAGCGGCTTATATCGTAATCAGCGGTCTTCTTCAGCTCATTTTCACATGGAGTGCAGGTTTCTCACACATCGGTATGCGAGGATATGTTGCCGGATATGTATTTTCAAGCGAGCTTTGCGCTTTTCTCAACTTTCTCTGCCTAAAAAAACGGCTGCGGCTTTCCCCGCGTATAGGCAACTGGTTTGTCACACCCCTTATCGCCTCACTGTTTTCCGGGCTCATTTGCGATATTACATATAATTTTATGCTTTCGCGCGCGCTTCCACTTTCTCTGTGCCTTGTTGCCGCGTCAGTCTGCGCTCTCATTTCATATGCCATCTCGCTCGGGGCGATGGGCACAAATATAGTAAAATATATGAAAACCCTGATTCCGCGCGGTGTATAATCCTCTTATGGTAAATTTGACTAAATAAGCAAGAATTTTTCTCCGAAAGTTATAGGAAAATTATCTTGATTTTCTCAAGATATATGATATACTTATAATGATGGTGGTCGAGAGACCAATCTCTAAATATTTTAATTTTAACTTATTTTACTATGGAGGAATGGCAAAATGGCACGTTTCACACTTCCCCGTGATCTTTATCACGGCAAGGGCTCTCTTGCAGTCCTTAAAGAGCTTCGCGGCGAGCGCGCAATGATCTGCGTTGGCGGTGGCTCAATGAAAAAATTCGGTTTTCTTGACAAGGCTGTTTCTTACCTTGAAGAGGCAGGCATGAAGGTTGAGCTTTTTGAAGGCATTGAGCCGGACCCGTCTGTTGATACCGTTATGCGCGGTGCTGAGGCGATGAGCAAATTCAACCCTGACTGGATTATCGCAATGGGCGGCGGCAGCCCGATTGACGCTGCGAAGGCAATGTGGATTAAATATGAGTATCCAGAAACAACATTCGAGGATATGTGCAAGGTATTCGGTCTTCCGAAGCTCCGCACAAAGGCTCACTTCGTTGCAATTCCGTCAACCTCCGGTACAGCTACCGAGGTTACTGCATTCTCCGTTATTACAGACTATGAAAAAGGCATCAAGTATCCGCTTGCTGACTTTGAAATCACTCCGGATATCGCAATCGTTGATCCTGAGCTTGCTGAGACAATGCCGAAGAAGCTTGTTGCTCACACAGGTATGGACGCGATGACACACGCTGTTGAAGCATATGTTTCCACAGCAAACTGCGACTACACCGACCCGCTTGCTCTCCATGCAATCAAGATGATCGACAAGGATCTCGTAGGCTCCTATAACGGCGATATGGATAAGCGCGCAAGTATGCACAACGCACAGTGCATGGCAGGTATGGCGTTCTCCAACGCACTTCTTGGTATTGTTCACTCTATGGCTCACAAGACAGGCGCTGTCTTTGAGGATATGGGTGCTCACATCATCCACGGTGCTGCAAACGCAATGTATCTCCCGAAGGTAATTGCATATAACGCAAAGAACGCAGACGCTGCAAAGCGCTACGGCGATATCGCAGATATGCTTAACCTCGGCGGAACAAGCGATGCAGAAAAGGTTGCAAACCTTGTCGCTTACCTCCGCAAGATGAACGATGCACTCAACATTCCTCAGTGCATCAAGAACTACGGCGCAGATAGCTTCCCCTGCGAGCAGGGCTTCGTTCCGGAGAACATCTTCCTTGAAAGACTTCCGGAAATTGCAAAGAACGCAATCGCAGACGCTTGCACAGGCTCTAACCCGCGCCAGCCGAATCAGGAGGAAATGGAAAAGCTTCTCAAGTGCTGCTACTACGACACTGAGGTGGATTTCTAATCCTTTCCGCAGCTGATTTTTTGAAGTATTTGTATATATTACAAGGGCGTGTCCCGGCGAAAACCGGGGCATGCCGCTTTTTATCCTTTTCGGAATTTTCAATTGACTTTCGAGAAGCGTTGTTTTATAATAAGCATATAATTTCAGTCAATGAACAAATCAAAAAGGAGACGCTTAGCAATGAATCTTGAACATATGATTAAACCTGTGCCGCAAATACTTATGCAAGGCAATGAAAATATTTCTCTCGGGACACTCGGTAAAGCCGATTTTACGATTGAAGCAAAGGCGCTTTCCGGCTCACTTTCCTGCCTTGCACTTGATATGCTGAAAAGCGGACTGTCAAAGAAGATAAACGACTGTGCCGCAGAGGCAAAAGGAAACGTTAAGATAACTCTTGAGGTTTCTTCGGATATTCCTGCCGAGGTTAAAAAGAATTTTGATCAGGCGTACAGTATCAAGGCAGAGGGAGAGTGCATTGAGCTTATCGGCTACGGTGCTGCCGGACTTTACTATGCGGTAACCACGCTTTTGCAGTGCATCAAGGTGGAGAATAACGAGGTGACTCTTCCTGCATTTACTCTTCTCGACTGGCCCGACCTTCGCACCCGCGGACATTTTATGGAATGCCGCTACGGCTCAAATCTTATGAAGCTTTCCGATTGGACAGCGCTTGTTGACGATATGGCGGAAATGAAGATGAACCAGCTCGTTGTTGCGCTTTACGGTTGCTGGTGCATTCAATATGACGGCATTATCAGCGAATACGTATACATACCGGTGAAGAAGCATCCTGAGCTTCACTCTGATGTTATCAAGAAATATTATTCGCCGGAAAAAGGTGAATGGATAAACGAAACCGTGCGCACTCCCATGGCAGATGAGGACTTCTTCGGCGAGCTTATTGCTTACGGAAAAACGCGCGGTGTTGAGGTTGTTCCGCTCTGGAACAGTTACGGCCACAACTCCCTTCTTCCGAGAACCAACCCCGGCATAAGCGCAAAGGACAAGGACGGAAAACCGACCGGTCACGGCTTCTGCCTTTCAAACCCCGATACATACGAAACCCTGTTTTCAATTTTTGATGAAATTATCACAAGATATCTCGCACCCAACGGCATAACCTCCTTCCACATCGGTATGGACGAGGTACGCGACGAAATCGCAACCGATACAAGCGACCCGTTCAAGATAACCTCACCTTGGTGCGAATGTGATGAATGCAAGAAATTTACAAATGAAGAGAAGTTCTTGAATCACGCGATAAAGCTTATAACCTTCCTCAAAGCGCGCGGAATGAAAAGCGTTTACATCTATTCCGATATGCTTACAAGGATAGTAAATCCCGCAACCTTCAAAAAGCTCCTTGAAGAAAACGATCTTCTTGATGTTACGGTTATTGACTGGTGGACATATACAAACAACAAGGAATCTCTTATGTTTGAAACGATGCATCCGGAGCTTGGTCTCCGCTCTACGGTAAAGCCCTGGAACTCATATTACCACTGGGATATGATTTTCGATGCTGTTCCGAACACGCAGATTCTTACCGAGCTTGCAGATAAAGAGCAGAGTGCAGAGGGACTTCAGTCCTATTCCGCGTGGGATAAGAGCTGTGATAAAAACCACGTAAGTATGGCGGACTACAGCTGGAACTTTAAGGGTACCGGCAGCGTGGAAGAATTCAACGACAGATACGCTCACCGCGAATTCGGTGCAAGATACGATGAGGCACGCCGCGCAATTGCGATAATGGATGCAGTGACCAAAGAAAACATTGATTTTGACAGGGATGGCTACTTTATCGAAAGCAATACACTCGGCAATGTAGCACTGCTCCGTTCTCTCACCTATTACAGATATTCTTATGTCGTAACAGGAAAGCCGTATCCTCGCAATTTCCCCGGTGAGCCGGTCTCTCTGTTGCTTGCCAAGAGAGATGTTTACGAAAATCAGCTTCGCGGGATTGCAGCGCTCTCTGCCGAGGCTCTCGAAATTTTTGACAGTATATCGGGAGATGCACGATGCAACACCCACCTTGCAAAACGCTTTGCTTGCGAGGTTAATAACTATCTCTGCATTGCCGAGGATTATCTTGCCCTGCTTGAAATTTACGATATTGTAAATGCAGGTGATAAGAGCCGTGCCGTTTGCGATAAAATTGCCGGCATTGCAAAAGCAAGAAAGAGCGCAAGGCTTTCTCTGATGCTCAGGATAGAGTCCGTAAAGGAAGCATTCCTTATCCCGAGCCACCTTCGCAATCAGTCTGTATTTATGCAGCTGTTTGCTGATATCGAAGCCTATGCCGGCACCGTAAATCCGGAAGAGTTTTCTCTTGATGTTTGCGACCTTCGCCCGATAGCGTCTGACGCGTTTTATAAGCTGCGTTAAATACGTGCTTTAGGGAGAATCAAAAGAGCTTCTTTTGATTCTCCCTATTGTTTTTGCTCATTTTATATGGTAATATATAGATATCGAAAAAGGGAGGATTCAAACTATGAAAAAACTTATATCGCTTATTCTTTGTACCGTTATGCTTACAAGCTTTATCCCTTCGGTCGCGTTTGCCGCAAGCAGCAGCCTCAGCTTTGAAGAAGAGCTCGCCACAGACCTTAAAGCTTTGGGAGTTTTCAAAGGTGTTTCCGATACAGACTTTGCTCTCGGCCGCGCGCCGACGAGAATTGAGGCTCTCGTTATGCTTATCCGCACGCTCGGAAAAGAAGCAGAGGCTCTTGCAAAGGGAGGAAAGCATCCGTTTCTGGATGTTCCCTCGTGGGCAGATAAATATGTTGGCTATGCATATGAAAACAAGCTGACAAACGGTATGTCAGCCACGAAATTCGGAAGCAATGCAACTGCGTCCTCATCTATGTATCTCACTTTTGTTCTCCGTGCACTCGGATATTCCGATGCAAACGGGCAGGATTTTACGTGGGATAACCCCTTTACCCTCGCGCGCAGCACCGGCATAATGCTCGGCAATCCCGACACGATAAATTTCCTGCGTGCAGACGTTGTTCTCGTCTCCTACGCAGCTCTTGAAGCCGAGGTCAAGGGAACGAAGCAGACTCTTGCCCAAAAGCTTATAGCTGCGGGTGCGTTCTCTGCGGCGGCATATGATAAGTATTATAATGTAGCGGCGTTTGACAGCGCGACGGCAGGTCAGGACGGTGCACGTGAGCTTACGTCTGCAGAAATTTATGAAAAATGCTCTCCGGCTGTATTTTATATAGAGGTATACGATAAATCAGGACAGGCGTTTGCAAGCGGAAGCGGATTTTTTATCGACGCTGACGGCACTGCAGTTACAAATTACCACGTTATAGAAGACGCATATTCCGCAAAAATTCTCCGTTCCGACAACAACAAAACGTATAACGTTCTCGGAATTTACGACTATAACAAGGCACGTGACTGGGCAGTAATCAAGGTTGACGGCAAGGATTTCCCTTATCTTGAAATTGATGAGGCTCCTGTTTCCGGCGGTGAAGAAATCTTCACAATAGGAAGCCCCAAGGGACTTGATAACACAATTTCAGAGGGGCTCATTTCCAACCCAAGCAGAACGATCGGAAATGTACCTTATATTCAGATAAGCGCACCTATTTCAAATGGTTCAAGCGGCGGTGCACTGATAAGTAAGCTGGGAAAGGTAATCGGAATCACCTCTGCCGGGCGGGATGACGGTCAGAACTTAAACCTTGCGCTCCCGATATCCATAATCAAGGGTTATAAAAAAACAACTCCGCATCCGTTCTCAGCGCTTCTCTCTCCCAACGCGGACAAACCTTTCGGAAACATTGACCTTGATGTTTATCCGGAGAACGAGCGAGCCTTCGAGCTTCTTAAAATGTGGATTTACAGCAACTTTTCCGAAACAACGGAAGCCGGTCCCGCAGTTGTTCTGACTTATGAGGATGAAGGTTTTGTAAATCAGTATAAATTTATTTATGCCGAGGAGCTTAACTGCATCGTACTGAGCTACGAGGGAACAGACGGAAGCTATGACCTTTATACCTCTGTAAGCTTCGATACAGACACTCCCACCGTCGTACAGTTTTCTTATACCGGTACTGATTATTATGGGGATGAGCTGTACTGCTGGGGCATTTCCGATATGTACAAAGGCTCCTTCTATCCGGGCATGGAAATATACTTCAAGGATTACGGAGGAAACTATGACCTTAAGGGCACGTGTGAGAAATCTGCAGCAGAGGTGTGCACATTTCTGCTTGAATTCTTAGAAGAAGTATTAACTGACACGCTCTCCGGCTATGAGCTTGACGGCGTTCGCGCTCTCGGTTTTGAAAACTGCTATTTTGATTAATAAAAAAACAGTGCGGTCTGCGAGGTTATTCTCGCAGACCGCGTTGCTTATCAGTCAAGGTGAAAGACGGGTTTTAAGTCGATGGAAACCGGGCTTTCGTCCGGGTTTGTTTCCATTATATCTGCCATAAAGTGCCACCAGCGGCGGCAAATATCCGTATCGGCGGATTTTGCCCAGAGCTCTTCGCTTTCAAGCTCAATATATCCATAAAGGATGTTTGTTTCTTCGTCAAGAAATATGGAATAATTGCTTCCGCCGTATTCGTGAATCATATCACGCATTTCATCCCACAGCTCGTTATGACGTTTTTCATACTCCGCCGCCATACCGGGATACAGCTTCATTTTAAAGGATTTCCTTATCATTATAAAAACCTCCGTTGTTTTGATACCGGCAACATACAGTACCTTTATATATAAATTATAAGATATGCACTGATAATTTGTCAACCGAAAGTTAATTTCGGTGTTTTTACTCTTGTATTGTTGCCGTTTTTATGATATACTTAACAAATATGAAAAGAACAATATGTA
Source organism: Oscillospiraceae bacterium (assembly GCA_015068085.1). Classification (GTDB taxonomy): domain Bacteria; phylum Bacillota; class Clostridia; order Oscillospirales; family JAAYXM01; genus SIG480. The sequence goes on along the minus strand of SVLF01000034.1, from coordinate 22,854 downwards.
TTAATGTTTAAAGTAAAGGACAGGTGTATTATGAAGAACAGCGAAAAGACAATGGAAAAAATCGTCTCCCTGTGCAAGGGGCGCGGCTTTGTGTACAGCGGCAGTGAAATCTACGGCGGTCTCGCAAACACGTGGGACTACGGCCCGCTCGGCGTTGAGTTCAAGAATAACGTAAAGCGTGCATGGTGGAAAAAATTCGTTCAGGAATCTCCGTACAACGTAGGTCTTGACAGCGCAATTCTTATGAACCCGCAGGTATGGGTTGCTTCCGGTCACGTCGGCGGCTTCTCTGACCCGCTTATGGACTGTAAGGAATGTAAAACCCGCCACCGCGCAGACAAGCTCATCGAGGATACCGGCGTAAATCCGGCAGGCTGGAGCTTTGACGAGATGGCAAAATACATTGCAGATAACAACATCTGCTGCCCGGACTGCGGTAAGTGCAACTTTACCGACATCCGCAAGTTCAACCTCATGTTCAAGACCTTCCAGGGTGTTACCGAGGATGCAAAGAATGAGCTTTATCTCCGTCCGGAAACAGCTCAGGGTATATTTGTTGACTTTAAGAACATTGCACGCACAACAAGAAAGAAGATGCCTTTCGGCGTTTGCCAGATTGGTAAATCCTTCAGAAACGAAATCACTCCCGGTAACTTCACCTTCAGAACGCGTGAGTTTGAGCAGATGGAGCTTGAGTTCTTCTGCCGCCCGGGAACTGATCTTGAGTGGTTTAAATACTGGAAGGACTACTGCGAAAACTTCCTTCTCTCCCTCGGCATTGCAAGCGAAAACTTAAAGCTTCGCGACCACGAGCAGGAAGAGCTTTCCCACTATTCAAACGCTACAACAGACATCGAATTCCTCTTCCCGTTCGGTTGGGGCGAGCTCTGGGGCATTGCCGACAGAACTGACTTTGACCTCACCGCTCATCAGACTCATTCCGGAGAGAGCATGGAATTCTTCGATACGGAAACAAACGAAAAGTATGTTCCGTATGTTGTTGAGCCGTCTCTCGGCTGCGACCGTGTTGCTCTCGCATTCCTCTGTGAAGCATATGATGAAGAGGTTGTCGATGCAGAGAAGAATGACGTCCGCGTTGTTCTCCGTCTCCATCCGTACCTTGCTCCGTTTAAGGCAGCTGTTCTCCCGCTCTCAAAGAAGCTTTCAGAGCAGGCAGGTAAGGTTTATGCAGACCTCGCGAAGAAGTTTATGGTTGACTTTGACGATGCCGGTTCTATCGGTAAGCGTTACCGCCGTCAGGACGAAGTCGGAACTCCGATTTGTATCACCTACGACTTCGACAGCGAAACAGACGGCTGCGTAACAGTCCGTGACCGCGACACGATGCAGCAGGAGCGCATCAAGATAGAAGACCTCGCAGCATACATCGAAAAGAAAATTGAGTTTTAAGTGAAGAATAGAAGCATCCCCTCGAATGTGCCGTCGGCTCATCCGAGGGGATTGTGTTTTATTCTGCAAGTGCTTCACGATATTCTTTTGATTCAATCACAACAGTTCTTACATCATTTAACCAGTCAACTTCGCACGAGAAAGCTTCCGCTGCAAATCTAGCAGGCACAAGCAATCTTCCGTCTATATTGATAGGAGTTACATCCATTTCGATATAATCACTGTCGCCAATCATAATCAAAAAACTATCCATAGTAAGAGAAATTCGGAAACCATCTTTTGTTGCCGAAGCAGTTCTTGTATCATTATTCCATTCAACCTTCGCGCCAAGTGCTTCAAAAATGGCACGAACCGGTACCATAGTTCTACCGTTAATTATACGTGGTTCCACATCAAAGCTCACACGTTGTCCATCAACATACACGGGGATTGTATCCGCCGCCGTTACCAAACACGAAAAAGCCAAAACCATTATCAACGCAATCATTAAACAAAGTATTTTTTTCATTGTGAACCCCTCTTGCTAATTAAAATCAGGAACTTCTCTGTATCCTGTTATCTTACCATTACTCCATACAGGAACAAACCAATATTTAACGTCACGTGTATCGATATGTACATATCCGTAAGGTGCATTTAATTCAATGCCACGAACTCCGATACTCGCGGCATATTGAGCTACTTCCTTTGGAGTATGTCCTGCAACCACTATATCTGCGGCGCGCCCATAAAGATGATACGAATCTGCTACCCCGCCAATCTTTTTATTATGAGAAGGAGAGCGGTATCCTGAGGTGATTGTTACGGAAGCGCCAAAGTGTTCCCTTATTTCTTGCAACCAACCTACAAGCTCCATATCTATCGGAATTTCATCACTTCCATCTTTGCATGCAAACTCTGCAACCTTAAAATTCCTCGTGAGATAAATTCCACCATCCGAAGACTTTGAGAACGTAACAATACCTGTATCTCCATATGCCGTTGTCGCCTGAGACTCAACAAGATTATCGCTGAATATATAGTTTCCATCAGAAGTTTTATACCAGAGGTTCCCAACAGAATTGCGGAATGAAGAAACAATCCTTACTCGTTCATCTTTCTTCATATGTTTTACGACACTACCGGATTTTGCGTAATAGTTATTTCTCACAGCTACATTTTCCCGTGTTGCTTGATACGTTTTGTTTATGGTTGCAAATACCGGAGTATAGACATAATCACAATTAAGGCACTTATTTCCGTTTGCGCTGTTAAAACGATGAGAAGAGCACTCTTTTTTCGGTAGATTTTCTTCTGTTGCGGAGTTCCTATTATCAGCGTTTATTTTTCTTTCCTTATATACTTTTTCAAGCTTTGCCCATGTATTTTTTCCACATACGCCATCTATCGCAAGCCCATATTCACGCTGAAAATTTCTGATAGCTGTAACGCTTTTTGTTCCGCATATACCATCAACATCCAAACCTGAATTCATAACTGCATTAAGCATGATCTGCATAGTTTTAACATCGTTTCCTTGCGAACCGTTTCGAATTGTTGCATACGAAGACACATCAGACGAGGTTGGTTGCGTGCTTTGCGATTGTGATGGTGGGTTACAGGTTGTACATGAGCTCATAGCTGTAGTTGAACCGTCTGTAAATGTTTCCCCGCAATTTGCGCACTTGTAATACTCATAATGCGGATGAGAGGTCTCCGGCCAGAGATATGAACCTTTTGTATGATTTGTACAGCGCGTTCTCGCGTTATATTCCGTTTCAAGTTTTGACCATGTTTGAGGACCACAAATACCATCAGCAGAAAGACCATACGCAGACTGGAAGTTTTTAATTGCAGCTACACTTTTCGGGCCGCAAATGCCGTCTACAGATAATCCTGCGTTCATAACTGTATTTAACATTGTTTGCATTGTTTTAACATCTTGCCCCTGTGAACCGTTTCCTATTTGTGAATACGCAAATATCGCAGGACACAGAGCAAAAAGCAAAGCTACAATCAATATTAAGCTTGTAAGTTTTTTTGTTGTTTGTTTCATATTTTGATTCTCCTGTTTTTCAACCTTGAAATATAATTACTTTGTTCGGTTTCCTTGCGCATCGTAAGTTTGTTCTTCTTTCAACACTCCATTTGAATCATATATATATACTACATATGATAATAACTGAGTTGACGTAATACTATACTTATAGAGCAAACTTTTAATTTTCCTTTTCCCTTCATATTCGTGCTTGATATAATGGTCTGTTTCTTTTCCTTCGGAATCATAAATGTATTCAGTTGTTAATAAGCCCTTATCATCATAACGATACGAATTCACAACTTTCCCATCTGCAGAATATAAAAACTCCCTATAGGATTGTAATACATCTACAGCATCGTAGGTCATAATTTTGCTTTCTTTTTTCGGATGCTCCAAACTATATTCATATTCGTAATATTGGTACACTGTACCATTTTCATTATAGAAAAAGCGTCTGTATTCCCTGTTATAATCATCGTATATCTGCAAAAGAGTACGCTGATTCACATTGGAAGTGTTGTATTCAGCCGATGCAACTGTTCTTCCATTTTCCCTCCAACTTACTCTCTCAATAATAGGCTCAGTATACATTTCCGAATTATAAAAAGAATACACCGTATATGTTTCATCGTCTATTCGTTCATATACATCTATTGATTCTAAAAAATTATTACGGATATTTTGTCGTATTGTCAATTTGCCGTCTTCATCATAAAAATTATTTTGCAAAGCAGAATCGGGATTTGGAGGTAAATCATTTGGATTCTCTTCTCTGTATGTCTGCAGTTTATTATTGGAATCGAACTTGGTGCATGACCAATCCGACTCCATATTTTCATAATTTATATTTAGCCGTTCGAGGATTTGAGAGAGCGCAACAGGAATATTATCAGTGGAATATTTTGATAACAATTCCTGCGTTGACAACTCTACACTGTTTATAGATTCGGCTTTTGGCGATGTTTGCTCAAGAGTATATGCACATGATGTAAAACATAACGCTATGAGCCCTACGGCAATCATTTTGTTTAATTTCATATTAGTTTCCTTTCTTAAAATTGTGCTATTAGTATCTCGTTTCAACTTAGTCATCGATATTTTCAGACAAGTATGAGTTTAATTCTTCCGCTGATTCAAAAAGTGCACCAAGTTCAAAACTGTTTTCTTCGTTATTATCTACACTTACAAAGGTTATATAGCAACCATCAAAAGTAGAAACTAAAACATTTTTCTCTGAACTATATAAAAACACACAATTATCTATGTTTTCGACATCTTCAAGCATATTTTCCGGAATCTCAAGTAAACTCTGAACAATTTTATATGATCCCATATATTCACTTTCGCTCTTTTCTCCGTCTTCTTCTTCGGAGCATAGAATTTGGCAGATGTTTTCTTCAGAAAGGGAGATATCTATTTTCCAAATCTCATCATCAGCTTGCATGCAAAATCCCCAATCCCCGATGTGTGTTGATAGTTTTTCTTTTGCCTCCTCTTGCATAATTGTATCGTTTATTGTAGAAGAACAGGCTGATAGCGTAAAACATATAAATAACATTAACATTTTAATATATTTTTTCATTCTGATTTCTCCTCATCGTTTTTCTTTTATTTATAAAAGATATATATTCTTCGGAATCATTCTACGCGTGTCATTTCGCAGTTCGTAAATACAATAACACCGCTTCTTACTCCACTTGCCAGAATTTTGTCCGGAGTAATTTCAATTGCATTATGCATCGTAATAATAGTCGGATTGTCATAAATAGAAATTTTCTTTTTATCTATGGCGATCCCGACTCGTGATGCATCTGAAAGCGGATAGGAAAAACCGGATGTCATAGCAGAACCAAATAATGAAAGCGAACAACTCCAGGTCCCCTTTAATATTCCGCTTTCTATATCATAATCGGTTATCTCTAAAATCATTTTGTCTTTTCCGTTTGGTCTCGTATACATCCATTTGCCTTTAATATTCCATACCGTTTGTACTCCATCTTCCTCATTTGCAATTTCCCAACCATTACCGCCAAGCTTGCATAATACGTTATATTTACCATAGCTGCCACAATACGGATGCTCATCCTGCACGTAAAGAGAATATTTGACGGAATTGCCTGCCTGCTCAAAGTCTCTCATTTCAACCCCATCATATTTTTTCTCAACATAATCTATCAAATGCTCATCCGAGAAGGGCTTTTCTCCTACAAGTGTATATATCGGTGAAGAATCATCTTGCCACTCTTCCAAGACCCAGCCGCTCTCCCCGTAATAATTAAATATGCATAAAATTTCTTTCGTGACATGGTAAACATTGTCCTTGAGTTCAATTGTACAAAATACCCTGTCGTTACCCCCTTCTGTATGACGACTATCTATTCTTAAGGACTCAATCTCTAAAATTCGATCTTCAGCGGATGTCGAACTTGAAAATGGGTTGTTCATTTGAATATTTGCAACGTTTCCAGGAAGCTTTTGCAGAATTTCCGCTTCATCCGGTGGCGCAGTCCTGCACCCTGCCATTACCAGCAATAAAGCAGATACTATACCGATTAACAACGCCTTGATTTTCATTTCATATCTTCCTCCTAATTTTGTTCTTGTCGTTTTTCATTATATCACTGCCAAAATAATTAGTCAATACAAAATGAATATAAATTGAATATTTTTATAATATATAATAAAACACTACTTTTGTAATATAGTTGTATTGAGGAGTGATATTACATGGGTAAAAATATTATAAAAATAAACAAAAAAGGCGAAGACGGATACAAAGTAATATCCGTTCGCCTCAAAGAAGGAATATTGAAAAAGATTGATGACCTGTCCCTTGAAAGCAATCGTTCAAGAAACGAGCTGATAAACATAATTCTTGAAAACTCGGTAGATGATGTTGAAATTGAATAAACATACAAAAGCGGTTTGCTGTATACAATATCACACATAAGGTATCAATGCGGTTCTTATATGCATAAAATATATTGACATATGTTATACTATATTGTATAATTAAATCATAAGAAGGGAGTGGTATTATGTCTCAGGCAACATTCAGCGTCCGTATGGATGATAGTTTGAAGAAAGAGTTTGATAATTTGTGTTCCGATTTCGGCATGAGCATGTCCACGGCAATTACGGTCTTTGCAAAGGCTGTCGTGCGTGAACGTAAAATTCCGTTTGAAATTTCCGCGCAGGACCCTTTTTACTCCGAGAAAAATCTTAAATACCTTGCCGCATCCTTAGAAGCATACAGATCCGGCAAACTCACTTCCCATGAGTTGATAGAGGTTGACGATGAATAAGTTATGGACAGATGATGCGTGGGAAGATTATCTTTATTGGTCTTCCGAGGATAAAAAAACGCTGAAAAGAATAAATCTGCTTTTAAAAGATATCGACCGGAATCACTATGACGGAATAGGAAAACCCGAACCGCTTAAATTTGAACTTCAGGGTTTCTGGAGCCGGCGCATTGACGAGCGCAACCGGCTTGTTTATAAAATCGAAGATAACAATGTTATCATTCTCCACTGTAAAGGTCATTATGAATAAAAGTTACCCTTCCGCAGGCAATGCCCACGGGAGGGTTTGCTTATATATGTATTTCCTTACTCAAGCAAAGCTTGAGATGAAGATTTCAAGACCGATGAAGATGAGGATAAGTCCGCCGAGGATACCGGCTTTGCCCGACATGCGCGTACCTGCTTTTTTACCTACAAACAACCCGCCATAGCAGATTCCAAACGTTACCGCCGCGATAATAAGCGCGGCAAGAAATGCCTTAAAAAGGCCGTAATCCGCGATGGTAAAACCGACAGACAGTGCATCAATGCTTGTTGCCACGCCCTGAACAAGAAGCGCCCAGAAACCCACACCCGGCTTTTCACAGTCATCGCCGCCTTTATTTTTTATGCCGTCATAGAGCATATTACTGCCTATATAGACAAGAAGAATGAGCGCAATCCACGGAATGAATTTTTCAAACGCTTTGAAGTGCTGCACTATTGTATGTATGCAAAGCCAGCCCGTCATTGGCATAAGTGCCTGAAAAAACGCAAACACACCGGCAATACCGCACATTTTACCGTTCTTCATACACGGCTCATTAAGTCCGTTTGCAAGCGATACAGAAAAAGCATCCATCGCAAGCCCTACGCCGAGAAGTATGCTGTTGAAAAAGAAAGTGAATCCCAGATTCATTTTTGAAACCTCCGTTGCGATATAAATAACACAAGCTGTTTACTCAGTAAATTCATGCTTTACTAAAATCTCTGACATGCCAAGCTCTTCATTTTTCAGAATATGAACGTCACCGAATCCATATTCACTCATAAGGCGTTTTTTATTGCATTTTTTCTGCCCGCTCATAACCGACACGCGCTTTGGGTTAACGGAAATATATATCACCCCGCCGCGATATCCGCAACGCTCAATCTCCGCACTGACAAGACGCAAAAAGTGCTCTGACATTGCCATTTCACCGAGTGCCGGATGGTACGCTCCGCAAAGTGCCTCTCCGTCGGACAAATCATCTGTCGGATTAAGCCCGAAGCGTATTACCGGAATGCCTTTTTCTTCAAATATCTCAAGTATCTCTCCACCGAGACGCGCCGCCGTCTCGGGCGTTGCGGGCATATACTTTCCTGCACGCCACAGGGCTTCAAGCGCGGTGTCGCGCACCACAACAGTCGGATAAACGCGCACCCCGTCCGGTGCAAGAGATGCTATTTTTTTCGCCGTGTATATGTCCTTTTCATCATCAGAGCCGGGAAGGTGCGTCATCATCTGCAATATAAGCGAAAATCCGTGCTTTCTGATAAGCGCCACTGCGTTTTCGGTATCTTCCGCCGTATGCCCCCTGCCCGAAGCCTTCAGCACATCCTCACACATCGACTGTGTCCCCAGCTCAATCGTTCGCACACCGTATTCTTTGAGAATACAAAGCTTTTCCTCATCTATTCTGTCCGGACGTGTGGAAAGACGTATTGACGAAAGCCGTCCCTCGTCGATAAAACGCTTTGCCGCCGAAAGATATTCAAACATAAGAGAGCGCTCTATCGCGGTAAAGCTTCCGCCGTAAAAAGCAACCTCGGGGTTTTCCCCCGAGTATTGAAGTGCGTTTTCTATAATAGCGGAAATCTCGCGCCCTTCCGGCGGAACAAGCGTTCCCGCTATTTTTTTCTGATTGCAGAAAACGCAATCGTGCGGGCATCCTGCATGGGGGATAAAAACCGGTATAATTCGGCTCATTGCTCCATCCCCATAAGCTTTAACGCCTCACGCGCCGCCATCTGCTCTGCTTCTTTTTTGCTGTGTCCGTGTCCCGTTCCGATGTGGTTGCTGTTTATCATAACCTCAACAGTGAAGCTGCGCTCGTGATCCGGACCGTTTGACTCTATAACGTGATACGAAAGCATCTCACCGCGGTTTTTCTGCACAATTTCCTGAAGCGTTGTTTTGTAATCCGTAACGCTCCATTCCCCGCCTTTTTCCGCATCAAACACAAATTTTTTTATAAAGCTGCGCGCACTTTCCTCACCCGAATCAAGATAAATCGCTCCTATCACTGCCTCAAAAGCATCGGCAAGAATAGACGGACGCTCTCTTCCTCCGCCGCTTTCCTCTCCGTGACCGAGGCGAAGCTCATCGCCAAGGGAAATCGCCTTCGCCCTGTCGCACAGTGCTCCGGTGCACACAAGCGAAGAACGCATCTTAGTAAGCTCGCCCTCCGGCTCGTCCGGGTACTTGTTGAAAAGATAAAGCGCAGTGTTCATCCCGAGAATGGAATCTCCCAAAAACTCAAAGCGCTCATTATCCAACACACCCGCTGCGCGGTTTTCGTTAGCATATGAGCTATGCGTAAGCGCACGCTCAAGAAGCGCAATATTTTTGAATTTATATCCTATTTCATTTTGAAATCTGCTGTAGTTTTTCTGTGAAGGTTTACTCATCGGCCGCGTTTTCTCCTTTCAGGCTTCGCTCAAGATGGATTGTCATTCCCGAATCAATATAATCTATAGCCTGAATTATACAATGGTAAATCGATTTTGCCTTTGAAGAGCCATGCGCCTTGATAACCGGCTTCTTTACGCCGAGAAGAGGTGCTCCTCCGGCATCGTTGTAATCAATTTTTTTCTTAAATGCTGCAACGTCCCCCTTAACCATAAGACCTGCAAGCTTTCCTTTGAATGATGCCATAAACATATTCTTAAGCTCGCGCGCGAAAAACATTCCCACGCCCTCCATGGTTTTGAGATAGACATTTCCCGAAAAACCGTCTGCAACAATAACATCTGCTTTTCCGAGAGGACCGTCACGCCCCTCTATATTTCCGATATAGTTTATCTCTCCGCGCTGCCCCGCCTCGGTAAGAATACGGTTTGCTTCGCGGTGAACCTCGTCACCCTTATGCTCCTCGGTACCGTTGTTCAAAAGTCCGACCTTCGGAGCCTTTACACCGAGCGCATGCTCTGCATAGTATGAGCCCATAAGTGCAAACTGATACAAATATTCCGGAGTACATTCTGCATTTGCACCGCTGTCAATAAGTACGGCAATTCCCGTAGCAGACGGGATAACCGGAGCAAGCGCGGCGCGGCGTATTCCGCGTATACGCTTTACAATAAGAGTTGCCTGGGTAAGCAGAGCGCCTGTGTTTCCCGCGGAAACAAGAGCATCTCCCTTTCCTTCGCTGAGTGTGCGCAATGCAACGGTCATAGATGAATCTGGCTTTTCCTTCATAACTTTAAGCGGGTCATCATGCATATCCACAACCTCGCTTGCATGAATCACGCTTATGTTTTTTCTGTATTTCCCCTGCGGGTCCTCTTTGCTAAGATGCGCACAAAGCTCCTTTTCATTGCCGACAAGGACAAGATCAACGTCAAGATCCTCCGCGGCAAGAACAGCGCCTTTTACAAACTCGTAAGAGCCGTTGTCACTTCCCATTGTGTCAAGTATTATTCTCATATTCTTACCCAAACCTTTCTGCGCTACAGTTTTTTTGCTATCTCATCTATCACTGCAAGTGAACGTGCGGCAATTGCCGCATTTTTCTCTTTTTTCACTTTTATACGGACATCAAGCGGCGGCATAATGCCAAAATTTATGTTCATCGGTTGAAAATCCCCGACGCTGCCGGAGCTTACATACATTCCAAGCGCACCGATCGCTGTTGTCTGCGGGAATTCGGGGCATTCTTTTCCGCAAAGCTTCATTGCAAGAGAAAGCCCCGCCATAAGCCCGGAGGATGCAGATTCAATATATCCCTCAACGCCGGTCATCTGACCTGCAAAATAAAGATTTTCATCATTTTTCACCGAATAATCGGGATTAAGAATTCCCGGAGATTTTATATACGTATTCCTGTGCATTACACCGTATCTCACAAACTCTGCATTCCCAAGTCCGGGGATGAGCGAGAAAACTCTCTTCTGCTCTCCGAATTTCAGATGCGTCTGGAAGCCTACAAGATTATACAGCGTTCCCTCACGGTTATCGCGCCGGAGCTGAACAACGGCATACGGCGTCTGTCCCGTCTTCGGATCGCGGAGCCCCACGGGCTTGAGCGGTCCGTACCGGAGCGTATCATAGCCGCGCCTTCCCATAACCTCAACAGGCATACATCCTTCAAACACCTTATCATCCTCAAAGCCGTGAACCTCTGCGGCTTCGGCAGAGACGAGCGCTTCAAGAAAGATTCGGTATTCTTCTTCCGTCATCGGGCAGTTGATATAATCCGCCGTTCCTTTGTCGTAGCGTGATTTAAAATACGCACGGCTCATATCAATGCTTTCATACGTCACAATCGGCGCCGCGGCGTCGAAAAAGCCGAGAAACTCTCCTCCGCCTAAATGCTCGCGGATTGATGCGCCAAGCTCAGGTGATGTAAGAGGTCCCGTAGCAACGATAAGCGGTCGCTCATCCGGAAGGCAGGTTATCTCTTTTTCAACAACGGTTATATTCTTGTGTGACCGTATTTTTTTCGTTATATACTCCGAAAAGCGCTGTCTGTCAACAGCAAGCGCTCCGCCTGCCTCAACGCGCGTGTTATCAGCCGCCTCCATTATGAGAGAAGAAAGCCTTCGCATTTCCTCTTTAAGCAGACCTACGGCATTTTCCACACCTGCAGCGCGCAGCGAATTTGAACAGACAAGCTCGGCATATTCCGGCGATTTATGTGCAGGTGTGTATTTTTTAGGTTTCATTTCATACAGCGTTACGGAAATACCGCGCTCTGCAAGCTGCCACGCCGCCTCACATCCGGCAAGTCCCGCACCTGCTACATATGCTTTATTCACTCTTCTTCCCCGCTGTCTTTTTAGTTGTGGTTTTGGTTGCTTTTTTAGCAGTGGCTTTCGCAGTCTTTTTTGCGGCGCTCTTCTTCGTTGTCTTCTTTTCCGCCTTCTTCGGAGAATCTTCCTTTTTCTTATTCTCCTGCGGCTCATATCTTTCACATTCCGGATTTGCGCAGAACATCTTCTTGGAACCGCGCCCCGATCTCTTATACATAGTCTTTCCGCAAACCTCGCATTTTGCTTCCTGCGGAACATCCCATGTCATAAACGTACATTCCGGGAACTTTTCACAGCCGTAATACCAGTAGCCGTTCTTTGACTTCTTCTTCAGAATCTGCCCGCCGCAAACAGGGCATTCTCCCGGTGTTTTTTCAACAATTGCACGCGTGTTCTTACACTCAGGGAATCCCGGGCAAGCAAGGAACTTTCCGAAGCGCCCTGACTTTATAACCATTTTTCTTCCGCAAACCTCGCAGATTTCATCGGTTTCTTCATCCGGAACTTTAAGCTTCTTTCCCTCAAGCGCAACTTCGGCAGCCTCAAGCTCCTCCGCAAACGGACCGTAAAAATCGGAAAGCGTTTTCTTCCAGTCCTTGTTTCCCGCTTCGACGTCATCAAGCTGTTCTTCCATATGTGCGGTAAACTCAACGTCAACTATATCGGCAAACTGCTCTGTCATAAGCCCGTTTACGACCTCGCCGAGCGGTGTCGGCTTCAAGCTTTTGCCCTCTTTTATGACATACTCACGGTTGAGGATTGTGGAAATAGTCGGTGCATACGTACTCGGACGTCCCACGCCTTTCTCTTCCATCGCTTTGATAAGGCTTCCGTCCGTATATCTTGCCGGCGGAGAAGTGAAGTGCTGTTCGCTCTTCTCGCCTTCAAAGGTGAGTGGCTCGTTTTCTGAAAGCTCCGGAAGCGTATTCGCTTCCTCCTCTTCAAGCTCTGCCGCCATATCCGAATACACGGCGGTATATCCGCGAAACGCAACACGTGAGCTTGTCGCACGGAAAATATATTCTCCCGCCCCGATATCCACACTCATCGTGTCATATACTGCATTTTCCATCTGACACGCCACAAAGCGTGACCATATGACGCGGTAAAGCTTATACTGATCCGGAGTAAGGCTCTTCTTTATCTTCTCCGGTGTGAGGAAAACATCGGACGGGCGGATTGCTTCGTGTGCATCCTGCGCACTCTTCTTTGTTTTGAATACACGGCGCGTGCCCGGAAGGAAATTTTCACCGTAAGCTTCAGTTATATACTTTCGCACATCAACAATTGCCTCATCCGCAAGGCGCAGAGAATCGGTTCTCATATATGTGATAAGACCGGTTGATCCGATACCCTCAATATCAACGCCTTCATAAAGCTGCTGGGCAATCGTCATTGTTCTGCTGGGCGACATACCGAACCGGCGCGATGCTTCTTGCTGCAACGTGGATGTGATAAACGGCGGTACGGGTGAGCGCTTTTTCTGCCCACGCTTGATTGTCTTTACGGAAAACTCCGCATTTTTAATGCTGTTTATTATCTTATCCGTCTCCTCGGCAGAAGCAGGCTCGATTTTCTTTTTCTCGGTACCGTGAAATTTTGCCGTGAAGCTTCCGGTATTCGGCGCAATGCGTGAAAAGCTTGCATCTATCGTCCAGAATTCCCGCGGGACAAATTCACGGATTTCATTCTCACGGTCAATTACAAGACGTGTTGCAACAGACTGAACCCGCCCCGCCGAAAGACCGTAACGAACCTTTTTCCAGAGAAGAGGAGAAAGCTTATAACCTACTATTCTGTCAAGAAGGCGACGCGCCTGCTGTGCATTCACGAGATTTTCATCTATATCACGAGGGTTTTTAATCCCCTCAGTAATTGCTTTTTTTGTGATTTCGTTAAAGGTAACACGCTTTGTTTTCTTTTCATCAAGCCCCAGAAGTTCTTTCAGATGCCAGGAAATGGCCTCTCCCTCACGGTCAGGGTCAGTTGCGAGATATATTGCGTCGCTTTCCTCTGCAAGAGAACGAAGCTCTCGGATAAGTGCGCTTTTTCCACGGATAGCGAGATATTTTGGCACAAAACCTCCCTCAATATCTATTCCGATGTCACTTTTCGGAAGATCGCGAAGATGTCCCATTGAAGCTTTTACCGTGTATTTACTTCCCAGATGTTTTCCGATTGTTTTAACCTTTGTGGGAGACTCCACTATTACAAGATATGACATATATTTGCTCCTTTTCTGCCGCTTTCCCCCTTGCGGCTTACCTGGTTTTAACTTTATCCTACAGAACGATTCTGTATTTTCCGCCGGGAATCTGCTTTACAGCCCCACGTATTTCAAGAAGTGTCATGAGCGACAAAAGCCTCTGTATCTTTACCCCGCTTTTTTCCGAAATATCATCGGCGCGAAGCTCCTGCCCGCCTATAGCTTTGAGCACCGCTTGTTCCTCGGGAGTGAATTTGCCGAGATATCCGTCAGGGAAAGAAAAACTCTCATCCGCTTTTCCGGATTTGTTTACGTCTGCCGGTGTGTCTGCGGCTTCCTGCTTTTTATCTCTTACCGTCCCGCTTTTCACCGGCGAACCGACACAAATACCGAAATTACCCTCGTATTCTGTCATAACATCGTATCCGGACATAACCGGGATCGCCCCTGCGCGAATAAGCTCATTTGAGCCCTCTGCCGCAACTTCAAATATCCCGCCCGGCACGGCAAAAACATCACGGTTCTGCTCAAGTGCCAAAGACGCGGTTATCAGTGCACCGCTCCTTTTCGGAGCCTCCACAACCACCGTTCCGAGGCTTATCCCGCTCATTATTCTGTTCCGTTTCGGAAAATTGTATCTTGAAGGCTCTGTCCCCGGCGGATACTCCGATATTATTGTTCCGGAATTTTCGACCTCTGCGAAAAGACGCTTATTTCCTCGCGGATAGCATATATCCACGCCGCATCCAAGCACACCGATTACTTTTCCTCCTGCACGCAAGGCGCCCCTTGCCGCACAAGAATCTATCCCTTTTGCAAGCCCCGTAACAACAACACCGCCGCACGCGGCGATCTCCGCTGCGATCTTTTCGGATGCTGCCTCGCCGCCGGAGGATGCGTTGCGCGTTCCGACAATAGCAACAGCAGCTTTCTCATCAACACAAAGCGGCTCACCCTTTAAGTAAAGAACTGCAGGCGGGTTATCCGTATGCCACAATCTTTCAGGATATTCCGAGTCGCCCCGGGCTGTTATTCTGATATTTTTCTTTATACACTGGGAGACAATCTTCTTTGCCTCGGTAAGGTCTTTATCTGCCAGTGCCTCTATTTCCTTTGAGAAAAGAGAAAGGCATGCGGCTTTGATTGTTTCCCGGTCTGATGCATACACTGCATCCGCCGAGCCGAAATGCGATATAACTCTCTTTATCCTCAGCGACCCGAACGGAATCGCCAAAGACAACCATATCCACTTTTCCGGATTCATCAAAAAACCTCACCGCCCTTCCGTCGGATTTTTATCAGATTTCGCTCATCTTATACATAAATATCGCCGCCGCTACGGAAGCATTAAGCGATTCAGCTCCTCCGCGCATGGGGATTATAATGCTTGCATCACACACCGAGGAAACTTCGCGCCTGACACCGTTTCCCTCATTGCCTATAACCACACCGGCACGTGAAAAATCAGTATCCGATACGCTTTTTACCTCTCCGTAAAGCTCGGAAGCATATATCTTCATCCCTTGTTCACGAAGCTTTGGGATAAGTTCTGCGAAATTCGCAGAAATCACCGGAACTCTGAAAAGAGATCCCATTGCCGCACGGACGGTTTTGGGATTATATATATCCGCGCAGCCGTCCTCAAACACTGCGTCAATACCCAACGCATCTGCGGTGCGTATTATCGTGCCGAGATTGCCCGTATCCTGAAGTCTGTCAAGCAGGATAATGCGCGAAAGTGGCTTTTCATCGTTTTCTTTCATACGACAAGTAAATATAACATCCTGCGCACTTTTGAGAGTCGTTATGCTGTCAAGCACATCCTGAGAAACGCGCAAAATCTCCGCTCCCGGAATTTGCGGTACTTCACCGTACTTTTCAGCAGAAAACAGCACGGTTACAATCTCCGCTTTTTCCGCTATTGCCTCACGCAAAAGCTTTTCACCGTCGCACACAAACTCGTGCCTTTCGCGACGAAGCTCCCGCTCGCGCGAAAGCGCACGAATGTATTTTACCGTCTTATTCTGACGGCTTGTTATAATCTCTGTCATCGTTTCTTCTCCGCGGTGTTTTACTTATCCGAAAGAATTCCGAAAAGAACAGCTGCCGCTTTTTCGTACTTTTCGGCTATTCTCTCTTTTTCCATACGGGACGGAGTTTTTATCTTTATTGCGGCGTAAATTCCGTCGCGGTGAATAATCCCGATTTCTTCTATTCGCGGAAGGTTGTCCACGCGAACAAAATATTCATTCTCACCGCCGAGGCCGAAGCTTGAAAGCGGCTCAAACGCACCCTCCTTTGCATACCACTCGGCATATCGCTTGTCAAAGAGGAACAGAAGAATTTCATCATCTGCCATACTGACAGAGATTTTATCAATGCTTGCGGCGTTGTATTCATCAACAGCAAGTGCCTGATCTCCCGTTCCCATAACGCTTTCGGTGCAAAGCATCTGGTGCCCCACCTCTGCTTGCGGCGTCACTTCATCATCAGGATTTTCATCCGGCACCTCTATGAAAGAGCCGAGATATCCGGAAAGCTGTCCCATCTGCTCGATATTTGCAAACACCGCACCGCCAAGGATATAATCAAGGTCGTTATACTCACGGTTAGTTATATCCGAAATAATCATACATCCCATAACCACAGCAAGAATCACAATGAATGTTGCTGTGCGGAAATGGAACCAGTAAACATTGGAAAACCAATACTTAAGCTTCTCCCAAAAGCTTGCATCCTCCATAAAACTCCCCGGCTTGAAAACCGCGAAAACATCGCGGGAGTCACGGCTGTTTTTCATGAGATTACTCCTTTTCGGTCTTCATTGTCGGGAAGAGGAGAACATCACGGATTGCCGCACTGTCCGTAAGAAGCATTGTCATACGGTCAATGCCGAAGCCGATGCCGCCTGTCGGAGGCATACCGATTTCAAGAGCATTGAGGAAGTCTTCATCCGTTGTGTTCGCTTCATCATTACCCTGAGAAAGCTGCTCCTCCTGATCGCGGAAGCGCTCCCGCTGGTCAATCGGGTCATTGAGCTCGGAATAGGCATTTGCCATTTCCCAACCGTTCATAAAGAACTCGAAACGCTCAACATACTCCGGATTCTCCGGTTTTTTCTTGGTAAGCGGAGAAATTTCAATCGGATGATCCATGACAAATGTCGGCTGGATAAGATGTTCTTCAACAAACTCTTCGAAGAAGAGATTGAGAATATCTCCCTTCTTGTGTCTGTCTTCAACCTTGATATGCTTTTCCTTTGCAATTGCACGAGCCTCTTCAAGTGTTTTGATTTCATTGAAATCGACACCGGAATACTTCTTGACTGCATCAACCATGGTTATTCTCTCAAACGGCTTGCCGAGATCCATCTCCACGCCGTTGTAAACTATCTTCGTTGTTCCGAGAACCTCCTGTGCTACATGGCGATACATATTCTCGGTAAGGTCCATCATACCGTGATAGTCGGTATATGCCTGATAAAGCTCCATAAGAGTAAACTCCGGATTGTGACGTGTGTCAAGACCCTCATTTCTGAAAACTCTGCCGATTTCGTATACGCGCTCAAGACCGCCGACAATAAGACGTTTTAAGTAAAGCTCAAGCGAAATACGAAGCTTAAAGTCCTCGTTAAGCGCATTGAAGTGAGTTTCAAACGGACGTGCCGCAGCACCGCCGGCATTTGAAACGAGCATTGGTGTTTCCACCTCAATAAAGCCGTTTGAATCAAGATAACGGCGGATAGAGCTTATAATCTTAGAGCGCTTTACAAATGTATCCTTAACCTCTGGATTCATAATGAGGTCAACGTATCTCTGACGGTAGCGGATATCGGTATTTGTAAGACCGTGATATTTTTCCGGCAGCGGCTTAAGTGATTTCGAAAGAAGCGTGAGCTCCGTTACATGAACGGAAATTTCCTCTGTCTTCGTCTTGAACACGGTTCCCTTTGCGCCGACAATATCACCGATATCATACTTGCGGAACTTTGCAAAGTTCTCTTCACCGATATCGTTTATACGGATATAAAGCTGGATTTTTCCTTTTAAATCCTGCATATCACAGAAGGATGCCTTGCCCATTCCGCGGCGGCTCATAAGGCGCCCCGCAACACAAACCTCTTTTCCCTCAAGCTCGTCATAATTTTCAATAATATCCGTTGAGTGATGAGTCTGATCGTATTTGACAATTTCAAACGGGTTTTCCCCCGCCTCGACCAGATTTGCAAACTTTTCGCGGCGAACGCGCAAAATTTCGTTTAAATCCTCAACCGGTGCCTCGTTTACCTTAATTTCTTCCGTTGCCATTTTAAGTGTCCTCCATTTTTTATCTTATGCCCGGCAAAGAGCCTGTTCTTGCCCTGTTGCCAAATTCCAACGCACCGGGACGGAGTGCAAAACGCACTCTGCCCCGGGCGAAAAAATCAGTTTCCAATCTCGATGATTTTATATTCAATTGCACCGCACGGCGCTTCGACGCTTACTATGTCACCGACACGGCTGCCGATCAGAGCGTCACCGAACGGTGATTCGTCGGAAATCCTGCCTTTGTACGGGTCTGCCTCCTGCGAGCCGACAATCCAGTATTCTTCCTCCGAACCGTCGGAAACATCCTCAACCTTAACACGTGAGCCTGTGTGAACCTCATCTGTGTTCTCGGAAATCTCAATAATCTCTGCATTTGAGAGGATATTCTCAATTTCCGCCTCACGTGAGAAAAGCTTTCCCTGCTCGTTCTTCGCTTCGTCATACTCGGCATTTTCCGAAAGGTCGCCGAACGAGCGGGCTTCCTTAATGAGGTCTGCAACCTCTTTTTCGCGCACGTTTTTCAGGTAGTCAAGCTCGTTTTTGAGCTCCTCCAGGCGCTCTTTGGTAAGTTTAAATGTTTTAGCCATTTCCTGTCCCTCATTTTCCTATTGTATTTTTCTTTTCTACTATATAAAATAAAAATGTAATTGCAATGTATCATATTATAGTGATATAAGACCGAATTGTCAAGCAAAAAATTTGTAAATTTTGAATTTTTATTTTGGTAAATATCCGATTTTTATCTCTTTTTTTCTCAAAAAGCCGCTTATTTCGAGTATTTGCGCGAGCTGAGGAATTATTTTCTCAGGAATCCCCTCTGAGAATATTTCCGGTATCGTCACCGTGATATCCCCAAAATCCGCAAACTTTTCACCGAATTTTAAAAAATGACCGCCGCCCGTGAGATCTACCTCAAGGAAATTCCCGTCACGGCACTGCTCTATGCTCACACCGACATCGCGGTATATCGCCTCTGCTATATCATCAAACGCCGGACTCCGGACATATACACTTCTTCGCATCCTCAGTATCTGCTTTGCACTTTCCACCACCTCGGAAAAACTCCCGCCGCATATTACGATATCGGCACTGATTCCGTTTGCCTCTGCAAAGCTCTGCGCGGCAAATCCCGCTTGTTGTCTTATGATGCGCTCACCATCGCAGACAAGCTGTATTTTTCCTGTACGCAAATGCGCAAAATCCGCCCCCGCGGCACAAACCGACACGCCGGTGTCTGCAAGAACTTTCATGCATTTTTTAAATCGGCGCGTAAAACGGCGTTTTGAGGCATTTTTACAAAGAGCCGCCTTGTATATCTCTACAGCACCGAATTTCGTCGCTTTTATGATTTCAAAGCCGTGATTTTGCATTTCTTCTTTTGTGTACACCACTCCGATTTTCAACACACACCTCCGTCCCGACTTTCTTATTGATATGATATTATATTTTCCCGGATATATTACACAAAAAATATATTTTAAAAAAGTGGTTCTCTTGCCCCCTTTTCCGAAACGTAATCCCGTTTGGCAGAAAGATGGCAGAGGAATGGCAAAATATTGGCAGAAACTTGGCACCGCAAAAAATAAATTTTGTGATAATATAATTACAAGCCTGAAAAACGCACACTTTTCCGGTGTGCGCTTTTTTGTTTGCAGAGCAGAGAGGAGAGATGAAAATGACATAGAAAATAATCGGAAAAATAAGACAAAACGTATTATAATACAAGGATGTAAACTAATAATGAACGGTATGGGATACCAAGAACTTCGTGAAAACAATGCTAGAGCAAAGCAAAGTCAGAGGCAGTATGAATATCTAAACAACAGCGAGTTTAAATATCTTGTCGATGATAAAAAGGCGAGAGAAAAGTTTATAAATACGCTTTTATCTGAGGTTAAAAATATCCAGAACACAGAGCAGTTTGGATACCTGCAGCCTGATGTGAACAAAAAGTACAAAGAAGAAGCAATAAGAGCAATTATGCGCATCGTTTATTTAAACCAAAACTATGACAAATACAGTGCCGAGCGAGATGCTGAGTTGAGAAAACTGCTTAGAAACAAATAATAATTCCAGCATCAAAAAGTGAGTTTATCCAAAAGAATAAACTCACTTTTTTGCTAACATATTTCTTCGCAATAATTACACATCCGGATGTACATATACGGATAAAACACATATACAAATATTAAAAAGAAAATCGTTGTTATTGTAATTGCCAAATTTTCGGGAAACTGAAGAAGTGTGCGCATTAAAAACGTGATTACAAGCAGACCTGCAATAAGCACCAACATATATCCGAATTCTACCAGACAAACCTTCACGTAGAGCCAGACTTTCAATGCTCTGTTGCTTGAAAAAACATCTGCATATTTTGAAAAAGCCTCTTTTATCCCACAGTTCTTCTTAATTGAATGTATGAGCAAGAACGAAACACTAACCTGCAAAATAGTGAAAATAACGTTAAGTAACAACTTTGCGATAGATATTTCAATTTCGAAATTCATTATCTGTTCCGGAAAGGTGAATGAATATCTTGATGCTAAAACAACTGCAATATCGCATATCGAAAAAAACAAGATTGGTTTGGGATTTTCACGTAAAGCCTGAATAGGTCTTTTATTACAGAATAAAGAATAACAAGGAATTTCACATGTTATTATCAACAACGGACCAAGAAGAAAAAACAGGGATGAAACACAAGAAAGCGTGAAATAAAAAGTCGCAACGATGCATCCAAATGGAATAAATTCTTTAAATCTGTTGCAGTAAATATAAAATGATTCTCGCACTATTTGTCTTGCCATATTTTCAACTCCATTCAACACTGAGTATAATGTAAAACGAAAACTTTGTCAAGATTATTATTACCTGTCAACGGTTATGAAAGAGAAAAACTTAGAATTTAAACCATTCACATCAAGGCTTTTGCACGAATATTTGACAGAGAACTGGCAAATCGATTGTGAAAAGCTTTTGGGCTTTTTACAATCGATTTTTCTCATTCCATATTTTATTGTTCTTCTTCACTTACCACAGCAGGGGCGTTTTTGCGCTCGTTGACCGCCGCAATCGCCGCCTGAAGCTGTCTGTCCTCTTTTTCACTGAGAAGATAGAACTTTTTCTTTTCCTCTGCCGTAAGCTCAACTGTCTTATCCGGTTTTATTCCATGGCTATCCTCAAGGCTTGCGCCGCGTCCGGTGTAATACTTGCTGACGGATAATATTATCCCCGAACCGTCGGATAACGGAATCTGACTTTGTGCAAGTCCCTTTCCTGTGGTTGCCTCGCCCACTACGGTTGCTTTTCCGCTCTCTTGCAGTGCCGCGGCAAAAAACTCCGCCGCGCTGATTGAATACTCATTGGTAAGCACAGCCATCGGGAGATTGAGTTCATTTGCATCCGAATAGTGCGTTATCGCCTTGCCACTCTTGTTTTCCTCGCGGATTATAATTCCCTCGGGAAGAAGCGGGTCAAGCGCATTTACAAGCACGTTTAAAAGTCCGCCGGGGTTATTGCGCACATCAAACACAATACCTTCTACATTTGCCTTTTTGAGATTTGCAAGCGCTGCCGCAAAATCCTTATCTACATTTGCATCAAAGCTTGATATTTTTATATAGCCTATGTTTCCGTCAAGAATTTTTGCCTTAACACTCTGCACGTCAATCTCACGGCGCGTTATACTTAAGCTTATGGGTTCTGCCACGCCCTCGCGCTCTACCGTAAGCGATACGGGTGTGCCGACAGCTCCCTGGATTTTTTTCACAGCCGCATCATAGCCTATCTGTGCCACCTGGACACCGTCCACGCCGACAATCCTGTCAAACGGAAGAAGCTTCGCATATTCCGCCGGAGAGCCTTCGTACACATCAAGAATAAGCACCGCACCGCGGTCGGAATCATATGAAGCGTTGACGCCGATACCTACGATTTTTCCGCTTGTTGAGTTCACAACCGACGCAAATTGCTCGGCGGGAAGATAATATGACCATCTGTCTCCGAGCGATGCAACCATTCCGTAAAGTGCGCCGTCGGTAATGTTCTTATCCTCATATTCTTCAACAAAATACTTGTCTATATACCCGCGCACCTCGGCAATTTTTGCATACTCCGCCTCTCTGTCGGAAAGCCCGGCAAGCTTTGCGTTATACTCGCGCTCCGACGCGTAAAGCGTTATGCAGTATGTCAGCGCCGCAGTAAGCAGCATAAGTGCAACGGTCGTCATAAGTTGTTTTTTTCGCATAGGTTACCTCCCGTGTTGTCATTAAAATCGAAGGGGCGATGAGTGCATCGCCCCGCCGCCGTTAAGCTTTATTAAAATAGTTCATCGGGTTTGTGTGTTTGCCGTTTATAAGTACCTCAAAGTGGAGATGCGGACCGGTTGAATATCCCGTCGAGCCGACAAGACCGATAACACTGCCTTTTGTGACCTTCGCTCCCTTTGACGTTTTTATCTTGCTCATATGTGCATAAAGCGTGGATTTCCCGCCGCCGTGATCAATAACAACGTAGTTTCCGTAGCCCTTGCTCGACCACCCCGCAACAACAACCGTACCGCTGTTTGCGGCATATATCTCAGTGCCCATACCCGAGCCGATGTCAATACCGGTA
>SVLF01000001.1 GCA_015068085.1 Oscillospiraceae bacterium | reverse complement strand
TAAGTGGCTTATACGCTACACTGTCGGACAACGCCGCGGTCTTGGAATTGCATATTCCGAGCGCATCTTCGTTTCCCGCCTTGATGCTGAGAAAAACGAGGTGATCCTCGGTCTTGAAGGCTCACAGAGCAAACGCAAGGTAACGGCAGACGATGTTACCTTCGTAAGCGACACTCCCCTTCCCGAAAAGTTTTCTTGCACTGCAAAAATACGCTATAACGCAAAAGCTGCCCCGTGCGAGGTCGAAGTATCCGACGGGCAAATCCGTGCAGTTTTCGAAACACCACAGCGCGGAGTCTGCCCCGGACAGTCGCTTGTCCTGTATGACGGGGAGCGCGTCCTCGGCGGCGGCGTTATAAAGTGAGAGGAAGAAATTTATATGTTTGACAATTTAAGAGCAGATCTTCGCGCCGCGCGTGAGCGCGACCCGGCAGCACGGAATAACCTTGAGGTTTTTCTCCTTTATTCCGGCTTTCACGCAATATGCCATCACCGCGTTGCGCATTTTTACTACAGACACAAGCTTTTCTTTTTAGCACGCCTTACATCACAGCTTAACAAATTCTTCACCGGTGTTGAAATCCATCCTGCCGCGAAAATCGGTCCCGGCTTCTTTATTGACCACGGTACGGGCGTGGTTATCGGCGAAACAACTGAAATCGGTTCCAACTGTACAATCTATCAGGGCGCAACGCTCGGCGGTACGGGTAAGGATATCGGGAAACGCCACCCGACGCTTGGAAACAATGTTATGGTCGGTGCCGGTGCAAAGGTCCTCGGCCCGTTCACTGTCGGTGATAACTCCAAAATCGCCGCAAACGCCGTTGTCCTCGATACTGTTCCACCCGATTCCACGGCAGTCGGTGTCCCTGCGCGCGTTGCGCGCCGCAACGGCGTAAAGCCCCGTTGCAACGACCTTGACCAGATTCACATCCCCGACCCTATCGCTCAGGAGCTTTGCGCGCTGCGCATACAGCTTGAGCGTATGCAAAAAGAGCTTGCTACCATCAAAGGCGAAAACACTAAACAGGAAGTTGAATAATGCACACCGATAACGCACTGTATGTCGAAAATCCGCAAAAAAGCGAATATGCGCGCCGCATCTATTGCGATGCCGTCACCGCACTTTCGGAAAACGGTTTTGCGGAATACGAAAAAAATCCCGACGCACCCCTGCTTGCTCATACGCTCGGTGCGCCTCTCAATCTTAAAATTTCTCACAGCCCTACGCTTTCCCACGAATACGTCGGGTGTGATTCTTTGTGTGAAATTTTCAGACTGCGCATAAATGTACTTCCCAATCTCCCTTTTTTCGGAATTCTGTTTATTCCTCATAACGCAGAGCCACCCGCGCCGCTCTGCATAGCATGCCACGGATATCTCGGCACGCCTGAGCTTATGTACGGTATGCACGGGAAAAACGGGTATTCCGGACTTATCGAAAAGCTTCTGCAGAACGGCTTTGCCGTTTTTTCGCCTCAGCTTCTTATGTGGAACTGCGGCTTCAATCCCGCAAAACCGCATTACGAAACGCAATATAACCGCCCGGAGCTCGACCGATGTTTCAGAAAAAAAGGCGCCGCCATCGCGGCTCTTGAGATTTTTTCCATTCTACAAAGCATAACTGCGTTGTCAAATATCCGAGCGCTTGATTTAACGCACCTTTCCGCTTGCGGAATGTCCTACGGCGCATATCTCACAATGCGCGCTATGGCGCTTGATAAGCGTATACAACGCGGTTTCTTTATGTCGTGCTTTGACGGTGGTGACGATTCCCGCTTTCCCGAATGGCAGCCACAGCCCGGTTTTAACCTTCTGCGGGACGGAGAAATCGCCGGAATGTGTTCTCCGCGCCCCGTCACGGTTGAGGTGGGGCAAACAGATGATATCTTCCCGCCTTCCGGTGCCCTGCGCGAAGCAGAAACCGCAAAAAAAGCATATCACTGCGCCGGAGAACCGGAAAACTTCACTCTCTCCATCTGGCACGGTGGACACATCGTAAACCCCGAAACAAAATGTGCAGAGTTTTTAAAAGGATAATGAAACGATAAATCACCGGAACTTTTTAGGCTCCGGTGATTTATCGTTTATTCTATTTTCATTTCATATACTCAAGCACTCGCTTGATAAGAACTGCAATCTCAGCTCTTGTTGTATAATCCGTAGGTGCGATACGTCCGCTCTTGCCATTGACAATACCTTCACCGATGAGTGCGGAGACTGCTTCTTTTGCATAGTCAGCGACGGTGGCGAAATCCTCATAATTTGGTTCGTCATAAATGCCGAAACCTGCATTGAGTGTCTGCAGCGCGCGATATATGATCACCATCATATCCTGACGGGTGATTGTGTTGCGCGGGGCGAATTTGTTATCGCCAATACCACCAACAATTCCGTTGTTGCGTGCTATTGCAAGCTCCGGTGCGAAGTAGTCGCCGCTCTGTACATCTGCGAAGTTTTCCGTGTTATCGCTTGTGAACTTGAACGCGCGAACGAGGAGCAGTGCAAAGTCTGCGCGGGTGATGTTTGCGGAAGGACTAAAGGTGCTTGCAGACGTGCCCTTTATTATTCCGGCTGCCGCAAGCGTGTTTATAGCGTCAACCGCCCAAGAGTGGTTACCAAGATCAGTGAAGCGGAGAACTCCATTCTCCGTGCCCGTGTTATCAGTGTTTCCTCCATATTCTCCGCTTTCACTTCCGTTGTCGGTTTGGTTGTCATCCGTTTCTGTGTCGTCCGGTTTATCAGGTGTCTGAGCTGTTTCTCCGCCGCCTCCACCACCGGGGCTTCCTGCATTTCCGGTTGACGGGTTTTCGGGGGTCTCTGTTGCATCCGACGGCTTCGAAGTTGTAGAGCCATAAACAGTTACTGTGAAATGAACGGTACTTTCGCGACCATCACTGTCCCTTGCAGTAATTGCGAAGTGGTTTTCGCCTACCTGTGATGCATCAGGCTTCCACGTCACAACACCCGTTTCTGAATTCAGGCTTGCGCCGCGCGGAAGCGTCGTGCCGATAAACGCTATCGACGGTGTACCATCTTCAATCGGACTATTTGCGCTTACAGTCACATTCACACTGCTTCCTGCACTGGTTGTAACATTTTCAATCGGAGAGATCTGTGGAGCAGTATCTTCTTCAAATGACATCGGAATGTATGCTTTCTGTCCTTTTGCTATGTTATAAACATATCCTTTGTCAATCTCGTTCTTATCCTTATGCCCGCGAATCAACGAAACCGCGCCGATATCAATCCTGATATTTTCACTGTCGATTTTCCGGGCAGATTCAATCAAATATACTGCGTTCTGCGCCGCATCGTTTTCTATATGAATGAATTTGCCTGAAAGCGCTTCGGGATTATCACATTCCATATTCACATCAATGTAGTTTTCAAGTGAAAGCTCCGTCTGATAGTCCCGAATGGTTCCGGAATATGAAGCAACATGCCCCGTCTTCTCTCCGTCTGCCGAAATTATATCTCCGTCATTTACATAACGCAGAAGCTCTTCTTCGCCGTTCACGCTGTACACAGCCGCAAATCCACGGAATTTGAAAACATCATTTCCGTCTGCGGCACTGTCACGGACTGTATAAATCTCACTGTTGTCAGTAGCATAAACGACATAGTCAACTCTTCCGTTTGTATGCGTTACCTTAACTGCCTTTACCGCTTCTCCCGCTGCAACATTTCCGGTGACCTCGACCGGTTCGATGTTACTCAGATAGCGCTCATTCTTGTACGGTTCAAGAACTGTTGTAAACAGAGTGTCAAGCTCTTTTCCGTTCGTACTCTTTCTTTGAACAAGCATATACTCAAGTGTTCTCGGCATCTCAATATTATGCTTCTTTTCCGGAACAGGACCGCTTACAAACGCAACCTCGTCCGCAACAAAGTCGTTCACCTGCGTCATACGCAAGCGTATTCCTTTGCCTTCTTCAACAGACTTGCGGTAATCCGTTATTTCAAAATCAGCTGCAAATAGGCTCTCGGGAGCTGTATCACGACGGACATTTGTAAGCCACGTGTATCCGCGCGGATATTTGGTTGTATAATTAAACGAATCCTTCGCATCAGGGTCTGCACCGTATTCTGTATTCACTCCGGCATAAGTGCCACCTTCCTGAGCAATCATCTCAAGACCTTGTGTCGCTTCCACATTTCCGGACTGGGCATGGAAACTGTAAGTATGCGTTTTTCCGCCCGTTACGCGGAAGAAATCAACGCCGTAAGAAATATCATCATTGACTCTCACCATAATGACACTTCTTCTATAATTATCAGTGTTTTTATACGCACCTGACGCATCAACATCAAAGAGCTTTACATTTTCCGAGTCATCAAAATGAAGCGGGATTCCGTTGATTACAGTTCCATCCTGGTCCTTTTCATCAACAAGCACAGTGTTATGTGAAATTGTTGCCCGCACCCATTCGAGTCTCTGCGGATTTGTTCCTGTATCAGTCGGATATCCAAGCTCCGGGGCAATATTAAGTCCATACGCTTCCATACCGATATTGAGCTCATCACGGTGAGAATGCCCCGCTTGGTTTCTTCCGTAATACATCCAGAAGTCGCGCTGATTGTTATTTGCATCTCCCGCATTTGCAGAGGTGTAATTTTTACCGTCACGCAGAACTGCAAAGCCATATCCGGTAAGCATCTCACTTACAGATTCAGCATCTTCATCCACAAAGCGAAGGATATCCTCTTCAATTTTTTCAGGATCATTTGCAAATATTCCGTAGTTAAGATCTTCTGTATCCTTGCCGTTGCGAAGCCATATGTACTGTGCAAGCTGTTGCGCTAGCGACTCTGCCCCCTTCACATCTTTAATGTACCGGAAACCCTCCGCAAACACACTTATATCAGCAAGATTCTGACCTGCATCGCCATTTGCAATATCGGAATGAGCTGTTGCCCCACTGTCTGCTATCTGGACATGGTGCGACTCCGCAAGAACAAGAGTCAGATACGGGGCAAACATTTTTAAAAACTTTGGATGCTCATATAAATTGAAGTTTTTTTCGCCCTTATATTGCGTAGAATACTCTGCAACACGCATAAGTCTCTGCACCCAGATGGAATTGTAATGCAGTCCGCTTTCATTTCCCAAGCCGTCGCGGTCTACCTCTTCTATAAGCTTATTCGAAATATGACCACCTTTCACATCCGGGTTGTGCGTATCTGTTTCGTTCGGGTTTGTTGCAAACAGCCACTCAAACATTTCGGTTGATTCCGGCTCTTCGTCAAGAACAATCGCCGCGGCACCTACGGCAGCCTGATGCATACCGAAGTTACCCCAAAGGCGCTTCGTTTTCGCACCCTCAAATATCTCCAGAAGAATGCCCTCTTTCCAGTTTTGCCAGATTTTTTCAGGAGTTGACTTATCATTCTCAAGTCCGAACTCTGTAGCCTTTTGGGAAAGAAAGCCGATTACCTCCGGATTATCAAGCATCGGGAAGAACGCATCACACGCAAGCGCGAGATTTTCCGCATGCTCACAGTCAGATATTCTTCCGAGTATTTTCCCGTATACCGAAACGCCGTCTGTGTTCATCCACTGACGATTCGGGGTATTCCACGGAACCAGATCGTAATCCGGATACAAGTCTGCAACTCTGTCGAGAAGAATCGCTCCCGCTTTTCCGTATTTTTCTTCTCCTGTATACAAATACGCCCTCGCCATAGGAGTTATCGCTCTACCCTGTAGATAGCTCCAGAAATAATGGTTATAATACGCAATATAACAATGGCGTTCTATCTCTGTTCCCGCTTTGTTTGAGGTGTACGGATTTCCGCCCGGATCCTTCGGAATATATCCGAGACCGTCATCAACACCCCATGTTGCAGCACTTTCTCCGGGGCGCAGGCCCTTTCCGCCGTTGACGGTTACAACCACGCCTTCCTCGCCGCCATTCTCCGGCGTGCGCTGCTTTTCGACATCCGGATAAAGCTTATTGTAAAGATATCCCTTTGGATTACCATAGCCGTAATATTCATCCGAGCCCGGCTCTGCCGTCTTGTCTCCGAAAAGCTCTGCATGCTTATCAAGCGCGCGCTGACGGTCGAAATATCCTTTTTGATCAAGCCCGAGCTTATAAAAGCTTTCAAAATCATTGCTCGGGAAAAGGCGTTTGCAGTCCGGACATTGCACCTGCCATACTCTTGCCGTCGGCTCAACGGTAAATCCGTATCCGCCGTAATCTGCCACATTATCATTTCCGCAATATCTGCAGATATTGTATAATGGGTCATTTGGCGTTCCGATCTGACGCGAGCGCGGAAGACCTTCGGACGGGATTGACTCATAAAGCTTCTTCCAATCTGTAAGATACAAATCCGCGTTGCCTATGGCGTTTAGTGCGTTTGCCGCAGTTTCTGCCCAGTCATACTTTTTAACGTTGTTCTGTGCCGCTTCACGCTTTTCATAGGTATAATATGTCGGTTTGGTTTTGCCTGAATGGAGAACAACATTTATGATTTTCTCTGCCACAACTGTCTCACCCTTAAAATCCACCTTGGCAGTTATCGTCACTTCACCCTCGCTCAGTGCATACGCCGTACCGCTGTTATCTATCTCACAAACAGACGGATCGGAGCTTGTAAACGTAACCGCGCCGTTCGGAACAGGCATTTCATTTCCGCTGTTGAGCACCGCAACAAGAGAGAGTTCTGCGCTGTCTCGCACATAAAGCGGCTCTGATACATCTATATATGTTTTCTCCGTATCAATTCCGGAATCATCGGTTACCTCTACGGCAACTGTTTTTTCAAGCGTAATTCCGTCCGCCTTTACTCTTACCGTAATTTCAGCCTCGCCTTCACTGACCGCAGTAAGCAATCCGTTGGAATCAACCGTTACAATATTTTCGTCAGAAGACTCATAGCTTACTTTGCAGCTTTCCGCAGGTACAAGAGTTCTGTCCATTCGGCGGGGAGCCACCTCAAGCTGCAGTGTCTTCTTGCTTCCGCATGCAAGCGTGCCGTCCCCGGCATCAACGCCAAGGCTCTTGAATGTGTTAACGCCGTCCAGATGAAGTTTCTTTAGAAAGAAATAGCCGCTCGTTCTTGAGGATATCTGCTTGAAAACTATAACATATTCTCCTTTTTCTGCAAATTCACGTATTCCGAGATTTACGCTTCCAGTTCCCCAACCCTTTACAGACAAATAATCAACCGTTCCTATCAGATTCTTTGAAGTAAGATTTCCGGGGATTCCCGTTGCTTCACTCTTTGGCATAAGATATATTTCACTGATGCCGCCATACGGGTTGTATGTGTCGTAATCAAAACCTAGGGCATACTTCCCCGCTTCGGGAATATTCAAAGTAAGTGCTGCCCAACCGTCGTTCGGAAGATTGAAACGCAACCTTTCTGCATTGCTCGCATAATATGCAAGTGCGGTGGTTGTTGTATTTGCACTTGCGCCGTACCATTCCCAGTTTCCGCTTCCGTCCGGTGATGTGTGAGTATATTTAATATTTCTTACGTCAATGGAATTTGTTCCCGCACCTGCCGTCCAGTCACGGCTTACGTCATAGAAATTATAGCTTTCCTTAACACCCGCGAAATCAAGCGGTACACCCGGTGTTTCATCCACTTTAAAAACGCAGGATGAGCTTGATTTCTGTCCGTTCTTTTCAACCTCTACGCTTATGGTTGCCTCACCGATTGCCTTTTTCGTTATATATCCGCCCGGGCTTACCTCAGCAACATTCTCATCCGAGCTTTTCCACGTAATCTTCGCATCATCCGGGTCAAGTGCCGTGCCGTCGCTCATATATACATCAAGCCCCGCAAATCCGCTGTCGGCGCCGCTTATCACCGGCTTCATCGGCGCGGTAAGTCCTTCGCCGCTGATGAGATCAAACGTTCCCACAAAACCATATTTCTCATCCGTCTTAAATGTGAAAATGTATTCTCCCGCTTCGGGGATGCTTATATTTTCGATGACGTTCGGTGTTGTTACTACCGGAAAACTGCTACCGGTTATTTTGCTGTTACAGTCATATTTTCCGACAAAATCCTTATCATCAACAGAGGCTTCGCCCTTTGACACATACACATGAACATTTCCGTAATTTTTATATGTCTGGTTGTACATCTCCATTCTGTATGTACCGGATGCAGGGACATACACCTTAAGCGCAATCCAGCGCTGTGTTTCTCCGCCTTCTACCTGAAAGCTGCTTTCACGGTAATTGAGATTTGAACCGGAGGTATATCCGTTCTTGTCTCCCAATGAATCGAAATACTCAAAAAATCCGTTTGTAAGCTTATAATCAAATGCTGAAAAAGGAATTTGAGTCTTCCCTGCATTAAAAAAGGGTGTTCCTTCAAACTCTGCTCCGAGATTTTTTATTGCCCCTGCAATATCATATCTGATTTTATATCCCTTTTTCCTTATCTCAACCGGAATTTTCGTTTCAAATGTATATCCCGCTTCATTCTCAACGGAAACGAGAATCTCAGTCTTTCCGTATCCCACTGCGGTTACCGTTCCGTTTTCCGAAACTATTGCAACGGTTTCATCCGTACTTTTAAAAGACGGATAATATCTTCTGTTGCTTTTCTTTCCGTCGCTTGTATAATACGATATATCAATCCGTGCCTTGGGAGTTCCCGCCGGTTCGATTTCATTTGAAATCTCTGCTCCGATTCCGCCGAGCACTGTCCCGTCGCCACTTGTAAACGTAAGCCTTCCCGGATACATAGCTTCCGACTTTCCGGATTGATTTTCCACCAACGCCTTGTACACAACAAGATGCTTTCCGGCCGAAAGTGTTATATCCTCAAAATTCCTTGTGTTAAGATATATACCGCTGAGCGTTTCGTCAAAATAGCAGATATCCGTTGCCAATGCGCTCTCTTCCGTAAGTGCCGCGCCTATGTCCTTCGTATCACCCGGAAGAATCCACATTCCGCCTGCCTGTGCACCGTTGGAATTTGCCATACCATGCCTGAACTCAAGATCATATGTGCCGCTTGCCGGCACATTGATTTCAAGCGCGATCCATTCATTGAGATTGCTCGCTACCTGAAGCCCGTATGAAGAATGGGGAATCACTGTTCCTGAAACCGTTCCGGAATGATATTTCCACATCTGTTTTGTCCGTTCATACGATGCAGCTTTCATATCGTCTTCTCCACGTACAAAAGTATATGCATCGCAAGTTACCATATCATAAACAATCTTATATCCGTCCTCTGCCGCAGAAACATTTATCGCAGGCAGCATTCCAACGATGATACAAATCGACAGTAAAGCTGATAACAATCTTTTTTTCATTGTTGCTTTTTCCTCCTTTTGAACACGATGAGGACGGAAGTTTGTTGCCGTCCTCATTCTCTTAGTGCCCACTCTTATTCGCTGTAAATTACCGCATTTTCAAATATTGCATATGCACGTGCATTCTTTCCCGAGTTATTGATTACGGAAAGCGCATTATTCGCCGTTGTCATTGAAATCTTATTCGACCAGTTATCAACCGTCGGTGTTCCTTCTCCGTAAAGAATTCCGCGTTCAATTGCGCCGTCACAGCCGATAAACTCAGCGATATTTATGTTGTTGTTCATCGTACCTAAAAGAATTTTTCTTACGGATGCAACAAGAGGCTCAATCTGCTGTTCGGTATAAACCGCTGTAAGTGTGCAATCCTCCCACGCATTGAAGCTATATTCCTTATCAAGTGAAACAATAGCGGCTTCACCGTCGTTCACGGTCTTTGTCCAGTAAGCAAAGACGTTATATCCGCTACCGCCCTCACGGGAGGGTGCCGTCACGGTAACCTTATCGCCGTAAGCCGGAGCAGTCTTTCCGTTCTCAACTTCCATTGTACCACCATTTACGGTAATGTCAATGGAAGTTTCTTCATTTGCGTACTGTGCAACGAATACCATCACTTTTCCGGCTGCGATCACTTCGTCAGACGGGGTATACAGAGCTTTCGTTCCGGCAAGCTGCCACCCCGATGCAGCACCAAAGCCCGTAAGAGTCGGAAGAGTTTCTATATCAATAGTGTTTCCTTCTTTATATGTTGCATCAGAACGGCTTATCAGCTCACCATTACCATTAAGGAAAATAACGCTGACATAATCAGAAGTCATATCACGGTATACTGCTGTCAGATATGTAACGCCCTTTTGTGCCGTGAAATCATATTTCTCAGTTTCGCAGACTATCTTCCTGTCCGTTCCTATTCCGCTTGTCCAATAAAGGAATTCGCGTTTTTCAATCACCGGAGCGGTTACGCTCTGTGCACTTCCTACAGCCGCATTGCTGCAAAGGTCATTTACAAGCGCTCCTTCATCTGCCGCGACTGTTGACGTAAGCACCTTTATCTCTGCACTCTCATTACCAAGCGTTACATCATTTGAAGCTGCATTTTCAGGATTTACCACTCTCGCTGATGCCGCTGCAATTTGTGCATCCGTAAGCCCAAGGTTTGTGAGGGAGATGGAGTTTATTCTCGCTCCATAAATTGCTGCTGTATAACCAGCAGCTTCCACTGCATTTTCAGCTCCGTTTGCATGTCCGAGATCTATAACAAGCCAATATTCTCCAGGTACTTCAGCATTAAACGTTCCTATCTGCTCCGGCACTGACTGATCTTCAGCATCGCCATGACCGTAGAACTTATAATGTCCAACTTTTGTCTGCTCGGCACACAAAACAGCTTTGTTAAATGTTCCTTCTGCCGGGATTATATAGAAGAACGCATCTGCTCCAAACCATGTGTTTTTAGTACTTCCATTGCTATATCCATCCTTCGGGAAATTCCAGCCGTCCACTGTCACAGAATATTTTCCCGGATACGGAACGCTTATCTGCAAGGCAACCCAGGGCTTATAACTTGTATCTGCCGGTTTATAGTTCAACCGCAGATGAGTGTTCTCAACCGTATATCTGTTGAATTTGCCCATTGCCTCATATTCGTAATCATCGCTCTGTGCGGTATCAACCGTATCACCGGCTACATTGCTGATAAATTTATACACTTGCCCGGATTCGGTTCCGGTAACTGCAGTATTGAAAACATACTTTGCAACCGCACCCGTTGCAACAGGTTCGAGACGGAAGCTTTCAAATCTGTTTCTTGAAATGTATTTTTTGATGCTGTTAGTCCATTCCGGCGTTCCGTCAAACCCATTAGCAACAAACACGAGGTAATATGTTCCCGCTTCAACCTTTCTTTCAGGAAATGCCTTTCTGCATCCGGATATTTCATTTCCGGTCGTATGCATATCAACTGTTCCGAGGCGGTCTGCGGGCACGGCTTCGCGCGCATATTTTATTGCTGCATCACCCGTCAGGGGTTCTCCGGCTTCATCGTTCTTTACAAGAAAAACCTCAACAGTAGACGATGAGTTCAATTTGCGATATTCGAGAACCGGAACAAACATACCCGTATTCGGAACATTTATTTCAAGAAGAAATACCGGAAAGCGTTCAACTTTGTCCGGGTTGAATTCCGGAGCCATCGCCTGTGTCGTATCCTCCTCTGTCAGTTCATCGCTTATTGAAAAGGACCAGTTCAGATAGCCTGCATACGTTGCAAGGTTAACCGAATAAAAGTCTTCTGTCTCTGTGCCACGTGTTCCTCCATATCCCCACTTATTCGGCGATACTGTTTCAATTGTATCTTCTGCTTCCGGTTTATTTCCAATCAACGAATATCCACCTGTGCCCGTCGAATGCGCCGCATTTGTGAACACATACTCATACGTTTCCGGAGGTTCCGTTCCCCCCGGATAGGTTACGGCACCCGCCGCAGGAATGAACGATAATACCATTATCGCCGCGAGAAAAATGCTTAAAAATCTTTTCATTTCTGTTTACCTCCTATTAATTTAATCTTCTATCGCGGCTTTGCGCGACATTATTTTACGAATTTGGTTTATATCAACCTTTGGCTTTCTGGAATATGTATAAAGCCCGTTTTGCTCCGGCTCCACATCGGTAAGCTGAGTATAGCAAAGTCCAAACATTTTATGGTTATCCAGAAGTGCATCAGTAAGTCCCTTAAAACGATAAATAAACTCTGCTTCACTTTTGACACTCTCTCCATATCCCCAGCCTTCACCCTCCGGATTATATGCCGTACCGCCGTATTCGCTTACAAAGGTTGCCTCGCCGCAATACGTCTGATGCGCTGAAAATCTGTCGTGAAGAATGCCCTCTGTCATAAGACGGTCATAATTCTTTTTAAACACATCAGGATCCTGCTCGTAATCGTGAACATCAAATATGTCCGTCTTTACATGGAAACCGCCGCTTACATCTATACACGGCCGTGTTTTATCAAGAGCTTTTGTTACTTCACATAATATCTGTTTGTGCGACGCAAGGCGGTCACGCTTTTCACTGTTCCATGCTTCATTACACGGGCACCAGCCGACGATTGACGGATGATTGAAATCCCGCTCTATTTCCTCTATCCATTCCGGCAGAACGGTATGCAAGCTTATCGCTTCGCTTGCTCCGATGCCCCAGTCCGGATATTCACCCCAGACAATATAACCGAGCCTGTCGGCGTGGTAGAGATATCTCTCTTCAAATATCTTTTCATGAAGCCTTGCTCCGTTAAATCCCGCCGCAAGTGAAAGCTCTATATCCTGCACAAGAGCTTCGTCGCTCGGCGCAGTGTATATCCCGTCGGGATAAAAGCCCTGGTCAAGAATAAGCCGCTGAAAAACAGATTTTCCGTTTATCAGAAATTTCATTCCATCAAGCCTGAGCTCTCTGAGCCCGAAATAACTTTTCACTTTATCTTCGCCAAAAGAAAGTTCGACATCGTATAATCGCCCTTTTCCCACCTCCCACAAATGCTTTTCTGAAAGGGGAATTGTAAATATCATATTCCCTGCCACATCTGCAGTTCTATGCTCGCCCACAGTTTTCCCTTCGTAGGAAACAGTACAATTAAAATTTTCTGTACCGCAAAGCTTTGCTTCTACTGTGACACTGCAATCGGAAATATTCGGATAATACTTCACCGATTTTATAAAGCTCTCCGGAGTATGCTCAAGCCATACAGTCTGCCAAATTCCGGTTGTTCTGGTATACCAGCACGCATAAGGAAAAAATCTGTCACTCTGCTTGCCGCACGAAATTAACGGACTTCTCGTGTCATCCTCAGCATATACAGTGATTACATTCTCGCCCTGCTTTAAAAGCTTTGTTATATCAAACACAAACGAGCTGTAACCTCCCGAATGCTCACCTGCCCGCTCGCCGTTTATCCATACGACGCATTTATAATCTACCGCTCCGAAATGAATAACCGTGCGGGGAAAAAGAGTTTCAACATTGACCTTTCGTTTGTACCACACACCGTACATAAAATCAGTATTTTCTATGCCTGAAAGCTTGCTTTCCGGACAGAACGGGACATTTATCTTTCCCGAGAGCGAAACTCCCGGCTTGTACAAGCCGCGCTCAATCCCGCTTCTTCCGTTATCAATCTCAAACTCCCATTCGCCGTTTAAATTCTCCCAGTTTTCACGAACAAACTGTGGTTTTGGATGTTCTTTTCTGAAAATCTGCATTTTTCTTCTCCCGCTCATTGACATTATCACGTTATTTTAAATCTATTTTATCACGTCAACAAGCGCAAAAACAATGTATTATTCACAACAAAAAATTGACATATCCTACTGCATAGTGTATAATAGTATCGAGGTGAAAGTTATGTATATCACGAAAATCAGACACGACTGGCCTGAAAAAGAGGGGTTTCTGCTTCTTCGTCCGAACGGGATTGACGTCTATACCTTTTTACATTTTCAAACACCCGTACAGATTGAGCTTGGCGGCAGAAAAATCACAACCATCCCCAACGCCTGCATTTTCTTTGCACCGGACACTCCGCAGTGGTTTTCCTGTCCGCAAAATCTTATTCACAACTGGTTTCACGCAACTCCGGAATTTTCTCTGCTTATCAATAAATTCGGCATCCCGCAAAATCAATTGCTTTTCCCAAAGGAAACCGAATTTATTTCGGATATATTCCGTTTTATAGAAACGGAATTTTTCTCAGATAAGCCATATAAAGAACTTCTCGTTGATAATTACCTTGAAGAATTTCTTGTTAAATTCTCACGCGCAATCGGTGAGAATTCTCAGGAAACAATCATTCCTCGAAAAGAAAAAAAGCGTCTTTCCGCGCTCCGCCGTGAAATCCTTCTCCATCCGGAAAAGAAGTGGACTATTGCTGATATGGCTGAGCTTGCGGAGCTCAGTCCCTCACGTTTCCACGCTGTTTACAAATCAGTTTTCGCAACCTCTCCAATGCACGATGTGATAGATGCGAAAATAAGATATGCAAAATCTCTTCTTTTAGCCAATGAAGAGCTGAATCTTGATTTGATAGCACAAAAGGCGGGCTATAACGATCAGTATCATTTTATACGCCAGTTCAAAAAGATAACCGGCGAAACTCCCGGCGCTTACCGTAGGGCAAGAAGATAAAATAACATCCCAAATCCCCGCGAATTTCAAATCAGCGCACAAAATAATCCTTCGCCACAGCTCAAAAATCGGACAAAAGAGCGAAGCAGGAGCGAAATCCCGCTCCTGCTTTGCTCTTTTGTATATATTTTTCACTTATCCTGCAAGAAATTCGTTTGCCGCGGCGGATGATACGGCGCCGTTTGCAATTACAACTTTCAACATATACAACCATCCGATCATAACAGCAAGCTCATTTTGCCAACAACTACAATATGTGTTCACGGGAATATTTTTCGTAAAATATATTAAATTTGCAATATTTTTGTTGCAATTGAGCATAATATAGTGTATAATCAAATTCAAAGAAAGGGGAATTCTTATGAGTGACTTTAAAAATTTCTTGAAACAGAGTTTACCTAAAATCAAAATTGATAATACCGCAGAAGTATCTATTCCCGAATACGATATCGCACAAGAAGTAAAGCAGTTATTAACTGATGTCAGAAAAGAGCTTGGCATTTCTCAAAAAGAATTATCCAAGAAAACCAATATTCCGCAGGCAAGTATCAGTAAGTTTGAAAACGGACATAATGTTCCAAGTCTGCAAATTTTACAGAGATTAGCCGATGGGTTAGGCAAAAGATTAATAATTGATTTTGTAGAACCTGAGGAGGAAAACTAATATGGCAATTCATTTTGAACATATAGATATCCGGCGTTTTAGGGGGCTTAAAGAAGTTGAAATACCGGGGCTTCGCGATGTGAATATTATCGCTGGTGACAACAACTCCGGTAAAACAAGTTTTATGGAAGCGTTATGTCTTTTCCGTAAACCCAGTGATTTCTATAATGTTTTAAAAGTTGCTCGTATGCGCGATGTATCCCCGTTTGTCGCTCCGGCAATGTATGAAAATTTTATTAGTCTCTTTCCAAAAGACGAGATGTATATCGGGATGCATGCGACCGGCGGAATTGGAGAATCTGTTATAGAAATACACGGCGAAGAGCAAAAAGAATTATTTAATATAGAAATGATGTCGCCGTATGACCGTATGAAATATTCCAAGCAGAGTAAGCCCGACATTGAACAGGAGATAACAACTTTCTATGGCGAAATGCATGGGTGGGATGGGCGCAGTTCTTTTCGCGACAGTATACGATTTAATCCTTTTATGAAACCATCAGAATTATCATTTCGCAACAAAAGATATCCTGATAGCATAAATATAGTGTATTTATCGCCTTTGGCACATATGCAAGGCGGTACCTTTAATAAAATCGTTAAAAATCCGGAATATAAATATATTTGTCTGAGATTGTTACAATTATTTGACCCTGAAATTGTTGACTTGCTTTATTTGAAAAATGAAAATACATCAAGAGCCATCGAATATTTAGAGCATAAACGATTAGGCATTATGCCATTAGCCACCTACGGTGATGGCATTAAAAAAGTATTATCATTAGCAAACGGTATCGCTTCGGCTACCGGTGGTGTGCTTTTGATTGATGAAATCGAAACATCAATCAGTTACAAATATTATAGTGAAATATTTGATTTTATTATAATGGCAGCTAAGCAGTTTGATGTTCAGGTTTTTATAACCACTCATAACGCCGAGGCAATAGACAGTATGCTTGAAACTCAAATTTATGGTAAAAGCAAAAAATATGATCCCCTCAGTGTGATAACGTTCCGCAAGGACACCGAAACTGCACTGGTATATACGCGTAGTCTTTCAGGCAGAGAGGTGTATGAAGACCGTAAAAGTTTCAAATTCGAGGTGCGCCTATGACAAGAATCATAATGTGCGAAGGCGAAACAGATTTAATCTTGATCAGCTATTATTTAGAAAAGGTAAAAGGTTGGCTATACACCGGTACGCCAAAAGGGTTAACCATTAATTTCACTGAACAGGAAAATAAGGCGGCGTGTAATTATCAGAATAGCAATAAAGACGAATTATTAATTTGCGCAGTTGGCGGTAAGGATAATTTTGGCAACTTTTTTAATGAGCACTTGAAAAAGCCGATTATGCGCTCTAATGCCGGAGAAACAGAGTATAGAATTGCTTTAGTTACTGACAGGGATGATTCATCTGTTGAAGAAATCGAAAATTCTATATTGGAGAAGTTGGCTCCCATAATAAACAACATAGAAAATAATACTTGGCACCCCAATAAAGTTAATGCTGATTTAGGAGCAAAAATAAACATTGACTTTTTGCTGGTTGTTATTCCAAAAGAAAATCACGGTGCATTAGAAACAGTACTTATGGAAGCTCTGTCAAAAGATGATTATGATGCTGATATTATAAGAAAAAGCGGGCAATTTATATCCGACATTCAGCCAAATGCAGACCGCTACATACACGAAAGCCGATTGAAGCTCAAAGCTCAATTGGGCGTAGCATTTTCTATATTCAATCCGGAAAAGACGTTTTCACTCTTTAAAGAAAGATTAGTTTCGGTTAAATGGGAAAGATCAGAAGTATTGGCTAAATGTTTTGAAAAACTAATTGAGATATAACTTTAGTATTCACCCGTTATTGTTATATCGGAAATTTAAACAGAACAGCAACTCCCAACAGGAAATTCCCGTCGGGAGTTGCTGTTTTATCTATCTTTCCAAAAATTCATTTGCCGCGGCGGATGATACGGCGCCGTTTGCTACGAGCCGTGCAAGAAGCGTCATATCGCTTCCCTTGACGCGTGCCGACATGGCAAGATATGAAATATGCATAACGTGGTCACGGCGAAATTCAGTTGAGTTAATCTCGTCAGCCGCGCTCTGCGGAAT
The DNA here is from genome assembly GCA_015068085.1 of Oscillospiraceae bacterium. Lineage (GTDB taxonomy): Bacteria > Bacillota > Clostridia > Oscillospirales > JAAYXM01 > SIG480. The sequence goes on along the minus strand of SVLF01000001.1, from coordinate 105,315 downwards.
AACGCCAAGCCTTACGGCATCGTTTACTGCTGTGAGATACTTGAAATCCCTCGCTTCTTCGCTATATCCAAGGCTTCTCAAAACAAAGGTCATATACTGATTTGCCGTGGTGAGCGAGCTTCCGTCATAGCGTGTTTCCGTAACACCCTTCGTATATCCCATACGATAAGCATATCCGACATACCTCTGCGCCCACGCATCAACATCGCCAAACGGATGCTTATGTGCCGCCGAAAGTGCCGGAGTCTCCTCACCGAGCAGGCGGATAAGCATTGTTATGCTCTCCGCACGCGTGTTTCCTCGATACAGCTCCATACCGTCCGCGGCACCGCGCACAAGTCCAAGGCTTTTTAGCGCATATGCTTCATTCATATACTTTATATCATATGCCGTCTGAGAATAAACACCGTCAATGAGCACCTTTGCACTTTTGGAAGTAACCTCAAAGGTTGCACCGTTCTCCGGGAACATAAAGGTTGTAAAACGTCCGAGTGCGTTACCGGACGCGATTTCGCGCCCAACCGCAATGTTGATAACGCTTCCGGAAGCACACCTTGCGCTTCCGTCAAGAAGCATAATAACCGTACCGTTTTTCGCAGATATCTTATCTCCCGAACGGAGAGTTTTCGCCGTCATTGCTCGGGTAGAATAAAGATACCTTCCGCGACTTTGCAAATTGCGCAAAACTGCATCCGCAGTTGCCGCAATAAGCTCTTTTTCACCCGACGGAACAGATGCGGCACTCTTTGCCGCATTTACATATTTATTTTTGAAGGAAGACACGGATGACTCAATTCTGTTGCGTGCAGCTGAGATTACGCTTTCAAAAAATGTCCCGTCAACGTATGACTTTGAAACCACCGGGTCGGAGGACGAGCCCCCCTGCGCCGCGGTGACAATAACGAGCGTAAAACACAGAACCGCCGCGAGAAACACCGCCGTTATTCTCCTCTTCATAGATCGGTTCTCCTTATTTTTCCTTTGAAATTTCGTAGCAAAGAATCTTTAGGCTGTCGGCAAAGTGAACGTTTTCGATCTCAACGCCAAGCTCGGTTGCAGAAAGGTCAACATTCGTAAAATTCCATATACCACGCACGCCAAGCTCTGCAACCTTGCGCGCCATATCACGTGCAAGCTCACGCGGCATTGTAAGCACAGCTACGTCAAACGGATTTTCATCAAACTTCTTTTCCATCTCGCTTATATCAAGAATCGGAACATCGCCGATTTTTGTACCGATAAGCTCGGGGTTTACGTCAAAAGCCGCCGCAAGCTCAAAACCGCTGGTCTTGAAGCTGAAGTTATTTACAAGTGCGTGACCGAGATGTCCCACACCGATTATCGCGGCAGTATGCTTCCTGTCAACGCCGATTATGGATGCAATCTCAGCAAGAAGGCTCTCCACATTATATCCGTAGCCTTGCTGCCCGAAACCTCCGAAGCAACTGAAATCCTGACGTACCTGAGATGCGGTAAATCCAAGATTGTTTGCCAGAACACTTGAAGATACGCGGCTTACACCGCTGCGAGAAAGCTCCTTTAAGCATCTGTGATATTTCGGCAATCTTCGGATTACAAGCGGCGAAATATATCTCTCGCTCATACTAAATCTTCCTTTCTTTGGCAATACTGCCTATCATCTGTCAAGCTTTGACATAACATAATCTGCAAACTCAGCACAGGTTGCACCGTCTGCTCTTCCCGTTATCTTAAGCTTCTTCTCATCGTACATACATATGTCAAGTGCCGCGGCAAGACGTTCAGACTTTTCAACCTCACCGATATGCTCAAGAAGCATAACCGCCGCGCGGAGCATACTGCACGGATCTGCAAACTTATCTCTGCCCTCTGCAACCATACGCGGAGCAGAACCGTGGATAGCCTCAAACATTGCATAGCGCTTTCCAACGTTTGCGCTTCCTGCCGTTCCTACGCCGCCCTGGAATTCTGCAGCCTCATCGGTAAGGATGTCGCCGTAAAGGTTCGGAAGCACCATAACCTGGAAATCACGGCGGCGCTTCGTGTCAACAAGCTTTGCTGTCATAATGTCTATGTACCAGTCATCAAAAGAAATTTCCGGATACTTTGCCGCAACCTTCTTGCAGGCATCAAGGAATTTTCCGTCGGTTGTCTTGATAACGTTAGCCTTTGTAACTGCTGTTACGCGGCTCTTCCCCATCTTCTTTGCATATGAGAACGCAAGCTCTGCGATTCTGTCGCAGCCCTGGCTTGTAGCGACTGTAAAGTCTATCGCAAGGTCTTCCGTAACGTTGACACCCATACTTCCGACAGCATACCCGCCCTCAGTGTTCTCACGGAAGAACATCCAGTCAATGCCTTCGCTCGGAACCTTTACCGGACGCATATTCGCAAAAAGGTCAAGTTCTTTTCTCATTGCAACATTTGCGCTTTCGATGTTCGGCCACGGATCGCCGGCACGCGGAGTGGTTGTAGGCCCTTTCAGTATAACGTGGCATGCCTTGAGCTCTTCAAGAACGTCATCCGGAATAGCCTTGTTTGCCGCAACACGGTTTTCGATTGTAAGTCCGTCAATTACGCGGAATTCAATCTTACCGGCATCAACTTCTTCCTTCAAGAGATATTCAAGAACGCGATGCGCCTCCTTTGTAATAGCCGGGCCGATACCGTCACCGCCGCAAACACCGATAATAATCTTCGGGAGCGCGGCATAATCTATAAACTCGTTTTCCTTCTTCATTGCCTCAATACGCTTAAGCTGAAGTGCAATGATCTTTTCAAACTGCTTCATTGTGTTTTCCATTGTGACATTTCTCCTTCTCTATAAACGACGCGAGAGAAGCCTAAAATTCAAAACATTCTCCGCATTTTATCTCATACTACTAATTTTAAACTTTTTTTGTCGCTTTGTCAACTTTTACGCCGTTTTTTTTATACTTCTCACGCAATTTCGTCAAATTGCCAAATTTCAATTTTTCATAACTTTATTACAATTTGTATACCTTAAAAAAACAGGCTTTTTTTCCACCGTCAAAAAAACAATATTGTGAAATCTTTCACAGTTGTTTTTTTGAAATACGTTCCGATTTTTGGCAAAATCAGTGCTTTTCCGCCACTTAAATCAATAATTGAAATTGCCGTCGAAAAGGGTTAAAACCGCGCGTTTCGGTTTACGTAAATCTTTTCGGTAAATTGTTCTACAAATAGTTATCCACATTTTCCACAGGTTTTTCCACAGCCTACAACTCAGCTGATATCAAGGCATTGCTCTTTTTTTACCATTTTTTATCAACTTCTGAAACGCAGTTTTCACATATCCGAAAAACAGCAAATTAGTTTACATAATTCTGTAAAATTATGTCTTTAAAAATCAATAGATAACGTTGCACGCGCATTCAGGTCGCTTCCTGCCGTGTTTTTGCGCAAAAACTCGAAATATGCTTGCGCACCTATCATTGCGGCATTGTCACCGCAAAGAGAAACGGGAGGAAAAAAAAGCTCGATTTTTGAACTTTTTGCCTCTTTTTCGAGTCTTGCACGCAGGAATGAATTGGCAGCAACTCCACCTGCAATTGCGATTTTATCTCTCCCATTAAGCTTCGCCGCAGCCATGCATCTCGGAACAATCGCATCGCACACAGCTTCACAGAAAGAGGCAGCAAGAGATGGTTTATCTATTTCCTCGCCGAGCTGTTCCGCACGATGAGCGAGGTTTATAACTGCGGTTTTGAGTCCGGAAAAGGACATATCAAGCTCCGCACCGTCAATTTTCGCGCGCGGAAGCTTGTATTTATTCTTATCCCCCTGCTTTGCAAGCGCGTCAATTTTCGCGCCTCCCGGATATCCAATACCAAGCACACGGGCGCACTTATCAAACGCCTCGCCCGCCGCATCATCACGCGTTGAACCTAAAATTTCAAAGCTTGTATAATCCTTCACATCAACCAAAAGTGTATGTCCCCCCGATGCTACAAGGCAGAGGAACGGCGGTGTAAGCTCCGGAAATGCTATGTAATTCGCAGCAATGTGCCCGCGGATATGATGCACCGGAACAAGCGGCTTATCAAGCGAAAAAGCAAGCGACTTTGCAAAGCCGACACCGACAAGCAAAGCCCCGATAAGCCCCGGCGCGTACGTTACTGCCACGGCATCAATATCATTTTTTTCGATTCCTGCATCTGAAAAAGCCTTTTCCGTAAGCGCCGCGATGCACTCTATGTGCTTTCTTGACGCAATTTCTGGAACAACCCCTCCGTAAAGTGCGTGCATATCCGCCTGAGAGTATATTACATTTGAAAGCACACGCCGTCCGTCCTCCACTATTGCGGCAGCGGTTTCATCGCACGAGCTTTCTATCGCGAGTATTTTCACAGGATTTTAACCTTCCTTCTTTTATGTTATATTCCACGTCATTATATATGCATCCTCGGTGGGATTTGAATAAAACCGCGGGCGGCGCCCAAGATTTTCAAAGCCGAGCGACTCATAAAGCGCAATAGCCGCCGTGTTTCCGACGCGCACTTCGAGCGTTAAAAATGAAAACGCCATTTTTCTTGCCTTTTCCATCAGAGCGCAAACAAGCGCCCGTCCGATCCCGCGGCGGCGCATCTTCCCTGATACTGCAACATTTGTTATATATCCCTCATTTGCAGCATAATACGAACCTGCGTATCCGCAAATTTCACCGCCGTATTCCGCCACGAGAAAAACCGCGTTTTCTCTCTCCATTGTTTCCTGAATGGCATTTTCACTCCACGGAGCAGAAAAACACTCTCTTTCAAGTCCGGCAATGTGCGGAATATCGGGAATCTCTGCACTGCGCACCGTTATGTTATTTCTTTGCATCATACCAAGTGTCTCCTACCCCCGCCTCTGCAACAAGCGGAACAGAAAGCGAACAAGCGTTTTCCATTTCTTCTGTCAGTATCGCAGAGGCAACCTCGGCATCTCCGCGTGTTGCCTCTACAATAAGCTCGTCGTGAACCTGCAGGAGAAGCTTTGCCGAAATCCCGCTCTCCGAAAGTCTTCGATGAGTGCGAAGCATTGCGATTTTTATAATATCTGCCGCCGTACCCTGAATGGGAGCATTAAGCGCAACGCGCTCTCCGAAGGAGCGGAGATTGAAGTTCTTGGACTTTATCTCCGGAATATATCTGCGCCGTCCGAACATCGTCGTGACATATCCGTCGCGTCGGGCAGCTTCAACGATATTCTTCATATATTCACGGACACCGGAATAATGGTCAAGATATGCCTCAATATACCGTTTTGCCTCAGTGCGCGTCACACCGATATCCTCTGCAAGAGAAAACTCCGATATACCGTACACAATACCGAAATTAACCGCCTTTGAAACACGGCGCATTTCAGGCGTAACTTCATCCACTGCCACTCCGAACACCTGTGAGGCGGTCTGCGTGTGGATGTCCTCACCCTCACGGAAGGCGCGGCACATTTCTGCATCACCCGTTATATGTGCAAGAACACGAAGCTCAATCTGAGAATAGTCGGCATCTATAAAGCAGTGGTTCTCATCCGTCGGAACAAACATACGTCTGACCTCGCCGCCGAGCTCCGAGCGTATCGGGATATTCTGCAAATTCGGGTCTGTGGAGCTTAATCTGCCTGTTGCCGTAACGGTCTGCTGAAAGGTTGTCCTTATCCTTCCGTCGCGTTCGGAAATGAAGCGCAGAAGTCCGTCGGCATAGGTAGATTTCAGCTTTGTATATTTTCTGTATTCAAGAATAAGCGGAATTATATCGTGCTTGTTACGAAGCTTTTCAAGCACTTCTGCATCGGTAGAATACCCCGTTTTCGTCTTTTTGACGGGCGGAATGCCAAGCTTTTCGAAAAGCACTTCACCAAGCTGTTTTGGCGATAAGATATTGAACTCCTCGCCCGAGCATTCATATATCTCCTTTTCAAGAAGGCTTATCTGCTCAGAAAGCTTATCACCGAAACGGGAAAGCTCTTTTCCGTCAACACGTATTCCCTCGCGCTCCATATCAAGAAGGACATCCGTAAACGGAAGCTCGATATCAAAATACAAGCTTTCACAACCTTCGTTGCAAAGCTTTCTCCGCATTTCCTTCTCTATATACACGAGTGCCTCGGCACACACAAAGAGTGCAGATATCCCATCCTCGCTTCCGGTCAAAGGCGAAAAACACGCTCCGTCGCAAAGACGATCACAAGAGACATCAAGGTCACAGCCGAACATATGTGAAACCGATGTTAAGTCATATCTTTTTCGCGTAGCATCAAGAACGTACGCGCAAAGCGAGGTATCAAAGGTTACGTTCTCGCACACAATTTTCTCGCGGTGAAGAACAGTAGAAATATGTTTCTTATCATGAACCGTCTTTTCAACCTCTTCCGAGAAAACAAAGCGCACAAAATCCGCAAATGCAGACTCATCATTATCGCAAGAAGATAGAGCATATATGCGATCACCGCAAGCTACAGCAATACCCATAAGTGCATCGGCAAGCACAACGGTACATTTCTTACCTCTTATATACTCCTTTGCCCGCACTATTTCCTCAACTGTTCTTACTGTTATTTTTTCAAGCTCCGGCATTGTTTCCGGACGTGACGCTCCCTGTACATCCGGCGGAGTAAGCCCGAGTCTGGTTATAAAGCTCTTGAATTCAAGCCTTGTGAACAGCGGATAAAGCTTATCGTTGTCGACATCACGGCGAGCGCAAGCCTCTTTTGAAAACTCAATCGGCGCATCCTGAACAATCGTGCCGAGCCACTTTGAAAGATATGCCGCGTCACGTCCTGCAACAAGCTTTTTGCGGACAGAATCGCGTATATCCGGCGAGTCTATGTTTTCATAGATTGAATCTATGTCTCCGAAACGAGAAACAAGCTCTGTCGCGGTTTTCTCACCTATTCCCGCAACGCCGGGGATATTATCGGAGCTGTCCCCCTGAAGGCCTTTAAGATCACGCATCAGCTCAGGCGGAAGTCCGTATTTCATAAGGAGCGTCGCACCGTTATACAGCGTTGTTTCCGTCTTTCCCATCCTCGACGAAACAAGAAGCACCTCTGTCCCCTCGTTTTCAATAAGCTGGAAACTGTCACGGTCTCCTGTAACGATAACGCACTCATCCCCGCCATCACGGCAGATACGGCTAACGGTACCGATTATGTCATCCGCTTCATACCCCTCACACTCAATGCGCATAATGTTCATCGCATCAAGCACATCTTTGAGCGGCTGCATCTGCTCTGCAAGCTCATCGGGCATTCCTTTTCTGGTTGCCTTGTAACCGTCATATTTAATATGACGGAAGGTCGGCTTTCTTAAGTCGAATGCAACGCAAACACCGTCGGGATTAACCTCATCAAGTATTTTCATATAGATTGAGAGAAAGCCGTAAATCGCATTTGTATTGAGTCCCTCCGCATTCGTCAGCGGACGCACTCCGTAATACGCACGGTTCACTATGCTGTTCCCGTCAATAACCATTATCTTCATATGCTTTCCCTCCGGTGAATTTTCTGAGCCAATGAAAGCTAAGTTTCTTAGCTTACGCTCTGTGCCATTTTACACCCTGCGGAGTGTCCTCAAGAATAATTCCCTGTGCGGCAAGCTCGTCGCGGATTCTGTCCGCTTCCGCAAAGTTGCGCTCCTTGCGTGCCGCCTGACGTGCTTCTATAAGTGCCTCAATTTCAGCATCAAGAGAGGCTTCGTCTTTCTTTTCTACAAGCCCGAGAACATCACAAAGCTCACGCACGCGCGAGAGACACTCTGCCGCAAAAGCAGAGCTTCCGTTATCTGCAACGGTGCTGTTTACATCGCGAACAAGCTCAAAAATCGCGGCGATTGCATCCGCCGTGTTGATATCGTCATCCATTGCGGCGATAAACTTCTCTCTGTGCTTGTCAAATCCCGAGAGAATTTCCTTCTGCGCATCCGAAAGCGCCTCTCCGCTTCCGTTTTTGCTGAGAAATTCCATATTGTTCACTGCATTGTGAAGTCTTTCAAGCGCGGCCTTCGCCTGCATAAGCGACTCCTGCGAGTAATTTATCGGACTGCGATAGTGCGCGGAAAGCATAAAGAATCTGATTGCCTCATATCCGTAAGCCTCTGCCGCATCGCGCACAGTGAAGAAATTACCGAGAGATTTCGACATTTTTTTGTTATCAATATTAAGAAATGCATTATGGAGCCAGAAGTTTGCAAACTGACATCCGTTTGCCGCTTCCGACTGCGCAATTTCGTTCTCGTGATGCGGGAAAGTAAGGTCAACACCGCCGCTGTGAATATCAATCGTCTTTCCGAGATAACGGTTTGCCATAGCACTGCACTCTATGTGCCAGCCCGGGCGCCCTTCACCCCACGGAGATGTCCACGACGGCTCGCCGGGCTTTGCCGCCTTCCACAGCGCAAAGTCACACGCATCCTCTTTTTTCTCTCCCACGCCTATTCTCGCACCGGCAACAAGGTCTTCAAGCGGCTGCTTTGAAAGCTTGCCGTAGTCCTTGAATTTAAGTGCGCGGAAATAAACATCACCCTCAGACTCATATGCATAGCCCTTTTCAATAAGCGTTGACACAATCTCGATAATAGCATCAATGTTTTCCGTTGCCTTAGGATGGATGGTCGCCGGATGAATACCGAGACCCTTTGCATCGACAAAGTATTCTTCGATGTATTTATCTGCAATATCCTTATAAGTAACGCCTTCTTCGTTTGCGCGGTTTATAACCTTATCGTCAATGTCGGTAAAGTTCTGAACAAACTTTACGTTGTAACCGCGATATTCCATATAGCGGCGCAAAACGTCAAACACGATAAACGGGCGCGCGTTTCCAATGTGAAAGTAATTATATACCGTAGGTCCGCAGGAATACATTTTTACGTTCTGCGGATCCATAGGCGTAAATTCTTCTTTTTTTCTTGTAAGTGAATTAAAAAGCTTCATAATTTATTTTCCCTCGCCTTTATTATTTTCAGTCGGATTGAGCACTCCGCCAAAGCTTTTGAAATACTCTATTCCCGATACAACCGTTATAGCCGCCATAAGCCACACAACAACCGTTCCAAGGCTGATGCCGAAAACGGCAATGTGACGCAGAGGTGTGAACAGGAAAACCGTACCCACCATCTGAATAAATGTCTTTGCCTTTCCGGATTTTTGTGCCGCAATTACTATTCCCTCACCCATTGCAACTATACGCAAAGAGGTGACGATAAGCTCACGCGCGACAATGATGAATGCCGGAACACTGCCCATATCGCCGCGCTCGATAAGAACAAGCGCCGCCGCAATGACGAGCAGCTTATCCGCAAGCGGGTCGAGAAACTTACCAAAGGTTGTTACCTGATTGTATTTTCTGGCAATGTATCCGTCCACCCAGTCAGTCATGCTTGCAACAATGAATATTGCAACGGCTATATACGAGCTTGTCGGAAAATCGAGCAATGCAAACAGAATAAACACCGGGATAAGACACATTCTTATGATTGATATAATATTCGCAGTAGTCATAACTTTTCCTCCTTATTTCACCTCGCCCAGAAGGTCTCCGTCAAGCTCGCCGTCTATCACAACATCAACAAACGAACCCGGGGCAATTCCTTTCTTGCCATGGAAAAAGACCTTTCCGTCAATATCCGGCGAGTCGGCAAAGCTTCTTCCGAAATAACATTCGCTGTAGCGGTCAAAGCCCTCAACCAATACACGAAGTGTTTTCCCCATCATTTTTTCGTTGTATTCATCCATAATCCGTGCCTGCAACGCCCCCACAAGCTCGCATCTACGAAGCTTTTCATCCTCGTCAACCTGATCGGGAAGCTCCGCTGCACGTGTCCCTTCCTCGCGGGAGTATGCAAACGTGCCGGCGCGCTCAATCTTATATTCTTTCAGAAAATCGCAGAGCTCTTCAAATTCCTCTGCGGTTTCACCCGGAAAACCTACAATAAGGCTTGTGCGCAGAACAAGTCCCGGAATCCTTTCACGAAGCTTTCCAAAAAGCGTGCGTATGCTCTCCGAGGTGTCGCGCCTGTTCATTGCAGAAAGTATTCTGTTATTTATATGCTGGATAGGAATGTCTAAGTACTTAACTATCTTATCCTCTTTTGCGATAACATCTATAAGCTCATCGTCAATCTTATCGGCATAGAGGTAATGAACACGAACCCAATCAACCTTTTCAATGGCGCACAGACGGGAAAGAAGCTCGGAAAGCTGACTTTTACCGCACAGATCAACGCCGTAGCTTCCCGTATCCTGTGCAACAACGATAAGCTCACGCGCACCGGTCTCGGCAAGCGCTTCTGCCTCGGCAACGATTTCCTCCATATCACGGCTGCGGAGCTTACCGCGAAGCCGCGGTATAACACAGTAGCTGCAACAATTACTGCACCCCTCCGCAATTTTTATAAATGCAGTGTACGGCGGTGTTGTGATTATTCTTCCGCATTCGAGCGGTGCATCGCTTACCTTACCGAACGCTTCGGTATACTCGCCTTCAAACACGCGGTCAAAAACATCTGCTATCTCAAGAAAGCTTCCGCATCCTACAAGCGCATCAATCTCCGGAAACTCATTATGCAGCTTGTCTTTTAAAAGCTCCGAAAGACATCCTGAAACTACTATCTTCTTTATGCTTCCTTCTTCTTTAAGCGTAATCGCTTCTTTTATATATTCATATGCCTCATCACGGGCATCGCCGATAAAACCGCAGGTGTTGATAAGCACTGCATCAACCTCATTAAGCTCTACCGTAAGCTCATATCCGCGCTCGTCCAGCACGCTGAGCATATGCTCGCAATCGACCTGATTTTTTGAACAGCCGAGCGAAACAACACCAATCTTTGCCATTACTCTATGTCCTCCGTGTCTAACTTCAATTCATTCATCGCAGAGCGAATCTCTTCGTATTTAAATCCGCGCCGCAAAAGAAACGCATAAAGCTTGCGTTTCTCATCTGCATCGGGTGCTTTGCCGCGAAGCCTCTTTTCTATAAGCGCACAAAGCTCGCCCTCACTTGAGCCAAGCCTTGACAGCGTTTCTTCAACAAGCTCCCGCTCTATACCGCGCCGAGACAGCTCCTGACGAATGCGAAGCTCTCCGCATCCGCGCCTTTTATAATATTCTGCCACCTGACAGGCAAACGCGGCATCGTCTATCATTCCGCGCTCGGAAAACCAATCTGCTGTTTTATCCGAGTCCTCATCAGAAAATCCCTTCTCGCGAAGCTTCTTTGAAAGCTCGTTTTTTGATATGCTGTGGTGAGAAAGGATTTTTGCCGCGCGTTTTTTCACCGCCTCGGCACTGCAAGCCGCCTCAAGCTCCGCCGCTTTCTCACAGCTTATCTCATCACCGACGCGCAAAGTGTACGCATCATCAATTCTCGCACTGATATACGAACCGCATTCGGTACGAATAACAAGCTTTTCTTTATCGCGCTGCCCAGGTCTTATGCTTTCAATTTTCATTAACCCTTAAAGTCGTCCGCATCTACCTTTACACCTTTGCCTGCCGCAACGACAGCAGGACGCGCAGGAGCTGTTCCTGCAAGCTTATCGTAGTTTGCGCGAACCTGAGCTTCAATATCTGCAGCAACGTCCGGATTGTCGATAAGGAATTTCTTGGCGTTGTCACGTCCCTGACCAAGGCGTGTCTCACCCATATTGAACCATGACCCGCTCTTCTGGATAATATCAAGCTTTACCGCAAGGTCAAGAATCTCACCGATCTTGGAAATTCCCTGACCGTAGATAATATCAAATTCACCCTCGCGGAACGGCGGTGCAACCTTGTTTTTTACGACCTTTGCGCGCGTACGGCTTCCGTAAGACTCCGTTCCGTTCTTAAGCGTTTCTACGCGGCGGATATCGATACGCACGCTGGAGTAAAACTTAAGTGCGCGTCCTCCGGTTGTAACCTCGGGATTGCCGTACATAACGCCGACCTTCTCACGAAGCTGGTTTATAAATATCGCAACACAGTTGCCCTTGGATATAGCGCCGGCAAGCTTGCGGAGCGCCTGAGACATAAGACGGGCATGGAGACCGACAAACGCATCACCCATCTCGCCCTCGATTTCTGCACGCGGAACGAGTGCCGCAACAGAGTCGATAACAATAACATCAATTGCGTTTGAGCGAACAAGTGCCTCCGCAATTTCAAGAGCCTGCTCGCCCGTATCCGGCTGAGAAACGAGCAAAGAGTCAATATCAACACCGAGAGCCGAGGCATATACCGGGTCAAGCGCGTGCTCAACATCGATAAATGCCGCTGTACCGCCCTCCTTCTGTGCTTCTGCCACAACATGAAGTGCTACGGTCGTTTTACCGGAAGATTCCGGACCGTACATCTCAATAATTCTTCCGCGCGGAAGGCCTCCGACGCCGAGTGCAAGGTCAAGTGTAAGCGAACCTGTGGAGATACAGCTTACGTTCATTTCGCGCTTTTCACCCAGGCGCATAACAGAGCCTTTACCGAATTGTTTTTCAATCTGAGTTATCGCAGTTTCCAATGCTTTTTCCTTTTCCATATCTTTAAACACTCCTTATGTTAATTTATTTAGTATATTTGCAGAATTTTCTGCAGTAGTTCGCTGAAATTACGTTTTTAAACCTTAAGGTGTTCGACTCTCCTCGGCTTAATACACGACACCACACGGTTTACCCCCGCGGTATCTCGCGTTGTCTGAACATTTTTTCCGCCGATTGACGAAACAAGCTTTTCAAGGTCGGTGCTCTGCGTTATTCCGCATTCAAAAGCAAGCACACCTCCGTCGTTTAAGGAATCCCACCAGTTTTCGCATATCGCGCGGTAAAAGTCAAGTCCGTCCTCACCGCCGTACAGTGCGCCAAACGGTTCAAAATCGACAACTGATTTATCAAGCCCGCGCATTTCCTCCGCCGTTATATACGGGGGATTTGATACGATAACGTCAAACTTGCCGAGATTTTCCGGAGGTTTTTTCGTCATATCCGCTTTTACACACAAAAGCCGTGACGAAAGATGTGCATTATACACATTCTCCTTAGCAACGGCAAGCGCCGCATCAGAGATATCGGCAAGCACACCGCGGGATGAATTTCGCATAAGCCCGAGCGCTATGCCAACGCATCCGCTTCCGCAGCCAAGGTCAAGGAATCGGAACTCACCCTCGCTTCTGCGCAAAGCGCAGTCTACAAGTGCCTCGGTATCGGAGCGCGGAATTAGAACATCAGGCGTAACCTTCAGCGTTATTCCGTAAAAATCCCATTCGCCTAAGATATATGCAAGCGGCTCTCCGCGAAGCCTCCGGTCGCAAAGCCGCATCGCCGAAGATACCGTCTGTGCCGTAGCGTGAAGGTATTTATCCCTCACAAACTCCTCTCGGCTTTTTCCGGTAACATAGCGTACAAGCTCAAAAGCCTCAAGCTCTGCCATTGAAATATTCTCCGCGCGGAGCGCGCGTCTTATATCAAGATAAACATCGTTATATGTGGTAAACAAAATACACGCCGCCTTTTAAACCTTAAGGTATTCGATCCCTTCGGATTACCAGTTATCCTTTTCCCCGTCGTCGGGAATTACCTCGCGCAGTGCCGCTATTGCAATCTCAATCATGCTGTCATCCGGCTCAAACGTCGTAAACGACTGAAACCAAAGCCCCGGAGCACGGACAATTTTTGAAAGCCAATTGTCATGCCTGCCAAGCCAGCGGTTAACCTCATAGCTTATACCCACAACAACCGGCAGAAGGGCAAGGCGCAGTGCCATACGTATAAACGGATTTGACCAGCTCACAACCGAGAAAACAAGAATGCTTATAATCATGACCGAGAACATAAAGCTCGTTCCGCAGCGCGGGTGCTCTTTTGAAAACTTTCTGACGTTCTCTACCGTCAGCTCCTGCCCCGCTTCATAGCAGAAAATTGATTTATGCTCTGCCCCGTGGTAAGAGAAAACGCGCTTCATATCCTTCATTCTCGACACCGAGAACATAAAGAGAAGAAATATTGCTATTCTGAAAACGCCTTCTAAAAGATTCTGCAGAATCCGGCTATCCACTACCTTATCAACCACTCCCGCAAGAAGCGTGGGAAGGAAGATAAACAGCACTATCGGTATTGCGATACCAAGAACGGTTGCTATCCCCATAACGACTTTCTCAACTGCACGGCTCCCAAACTTTTTCTCAAGCCACTTTTCAAACTTCGTCGGCTCTTCCTCAATCTCATCTATCGCAATGGATGATGAATATTCAAGTGCTGCAAACCCGCGCTTTAAGCTGTCAAAAAGCCCCAGTATTCCGCGTATAAACGGCAGGCGGAAAAATTTGTTTTTATCCGCAAGCCTTGTAATGCTCTCAACCTTAAGCTCAATCTCACCGTCGCTTTTTCGCACGGCAATTGCGCTCTTTTCCGGCCCGAGCATCATTATTCCTTCTATAAGTGCCTGACCTCCTATCGAGGTCTTTTTACATTTGCTCATTTTCGTAATCTCCTTGTTTTCTTCTTATTCTTCTGTTTCCTTCACGGGAAGGGTTATTGTTATTGTCGTCCCCTCTCCCTCTCGGCTTTCAATATCAAGCCGTCCGCCGTGAAGATTTACAATCTCATCACTTACCGCAAGACCGATTCCGTTGCCCTGTGCCTTGCTTTTTCCTTTGTAAAACTTCATCTTGACATACGGAAGCTCATCCTCGGGTATCCCCGCGCCGTAATCGCGTATCTTTATGCAGACATTTTTCCCCTCGCGCAGGATGCTCATATCTATTCTGCCGCCCTCACCGCCATGCTTCATAGCGTTATCGAGCATATTGAAAAACACCTGCTTTAATCTCTCGCGGTCACCGTTGATATAGATATCATCCTCAATGTCATTGGTATAATCGGTCACAATGCCCGCCTTTCGGAATGTATCGCCGTACATAAAAAGCGTTTCTTCAAATTCCGCCTTCAGATTCACTGTATCGACGTAAAGCGTAAAGCGCCCGCTCTCCATACGCGCAAAATCAAGAAGCTCCTCAACCATCTTTGAAAGACGGCGCGTTTCTTTAAGTATAATCTCAATTCCGCGCGCGGCTTCTTCCTTGTTTTCAAAGCCCACTGCCGTAAGTGTCTCGCCCCAGCCGATAATCGCGGTAAGGGGCGTGCGAAGCTCGTGGGATACAGATGAAATAAACTCGTTTTTTATCTTATCCGCGCGGGCAATCTCCGCACTCATTTCATTTATGGAGTCAACAAGCTCTCCTATCTCATCGCCATATTTATTGTCAATCGTCGCGCCATAGCTTCCCTTGGTTATCTTCTTTGAGATATCCGTCACCTCACGCAGCGGAGATATGATTGAACGCAAAAAGTATTTGTTTGACACAAACACAAGCAAAATCATAATTGCACCGACAAGAAGAGCTGCAATAGTCTGCAGGAGGATGCGCCTGTCCACCACCGAAAGGCTTGTTACATACCTCACAACGCCGACAACCTTGTCATCGCCCGACACAAGCGGACTTGACACGCTCATTATCCTCTCGCCGGTATACGCATCACGCCCGACAAAGGCGGAGGTTTTGTTGAGCGCAACTGCATCCGCTATCTCCGGTGTTTCCGGACGAAGCCCCGCCGGAAGCCCCGACGATGACATCACTATTCTGCCGTTGGAAAACAAAATCTGACGCTCAACATTGCGCATCGACGGCGTACCGACAAGATTGCGCTTTGCATTCTGATAAAACGAATCCATACTAAGCGTAAGATCACGCGAAAAATATTCAGCACTCATTTCCGCGCTGTTTATAAGCCCCGTGCGGATGTTTACATAATAATAGTTCATCGCAGAAACAGAAAACACGCCCACGCAAATCGCGATAATAAGCGCAATGTATATAAGATTATTTATCATCCATCTGCGACGGATTCCTATAGAATGACGCATTACGGCGTGCTCTCCTTTCTTTTAATCGCTCCACTTATAGCCGTAGCCCCACACCGTGCGGATATACTTCGGATCGGCAGGGTTATCCTCTATCTTTATGCGAAGCCTGCGGATATTTACATCCACGATTTTTAATTCGCTCATATTACTGCTTCCCCAGACTGCAGAAAGCATATCCTCACGGGATATGGCACGGTCCGGATTTTCAAGAAAATACTGCATAATTGTATACTCAACCTGAGTAAGGCGCACGCGCTTGCCGTCCTTGTCAAGCGTGCGGTTGCGGGTATTGAGCAAAAACGGTCCGCTTCGAAGGCTTGATGTATCCTCGGAAACCACATCGCCAAGCCTGCGGTAAAGCGCATCAATTCTCGCAATAAGCTCTGTCGGAGAAAACGGCTTTGTTACATAGTCATCCGCACCTGTCATAAGTCCCGTAACGCGGTCAACCTCCTGTGTGCGCGCAGTGAGCATAATTATGCCGATTTTGGATCCGCCGGAACGGATACGACGGCACAGCTCAAATCCGTCAATGCCCGGAAGCATAAGGTCAAGCAACGCAACACCGACTCCCTGCTCATGGCGCAAAAGCTCAAGTGCATCCTCGCCGGATTCCGCCTCGCAAACCTCATATCCTGCACGCTCAAGATTTATAACAATAAAGCTTCGTATACTCGCCTCATCTTCAACGACGAGAATTTTTTTCTTTGCCATCTTCCTTCCTCCCTATCCGAATGATATTTCAGAGAACCATTCGCTCTCAATATTTCTGAGTGCCGCTTTTATAAACGCCTCATCTATCCGCGTTGCAAGGTAGCTCTCGCTTTCAATCTTTGCGGCAAAAATTCTGTCCTCGCGTTCTGCCACGACAAACCGCCCTTCTTCTGCGGCATATGCATCGCGGCTTCCTCCCGTCAGGATATAAAGTGAAAAAAGCGGTGCTTCTATATGCTCATCGGTATCCCCCTGCATAAGCTCTCGCGTCGAGAACGAAATCCCGATCTCTCCCGCCCGCGTTACCGTGCGCGAAGCGTAAACACTTCCGCTCCACGACGTCGGCAGAAGAAGATACCAGCCTTCGGAATACGAATGATAGGTAAATGCACTCGGAATGAGCGTGCCGTTTTCCGAAACCGTGCTCCAGCGATATGTCCGGTTGGTAGCCCCTCGAAGAGCGTTTTTCTCCGTCTCCTTCGGTATCTCAAGAACGCCGTCACCCGTAACATCCGCGCACGCGGCGCGCGTAACGCATATATCGCCATTCGGAAGCAGGTTTACAAACCCGTCTTTCCCATATGCAATAACGTCCGTGATAACCCCGTCGCCATACTCACGCTCGATGAAAACTCCGTTCTTTCCCGGGCTTGTCATACCTGTTTTTATTCTGAGTATTTTCCCGTCACCCGGTGCAAGCCGCGCGCTGCTCCTCTTTCCGAGCTTTCCGCCTGACACCGTGTACACATCGGCAAAAAAGGCTCCTCCGCGCTTTACCACTGCAAGAAAATCATTTCCGCCATTCCCGTCAATATCGCTCACGGAATACTGATGTGCCGAGGTTTCAAGAATCTTCTCCGCTGCGCTGTCACCGAGATCATAAACAGTTATCGGATGGCTTCCGTCACCGTCCGCACCCCACTCTACAATGATTTCATATCCGTTCTTACCCAGAACATCGCTGTAGGATACGGTGTAAAGCTCATTCTCCGAGCCTTCGATGATGTCAAAGAGAGTGAAACCGTCCTTGCCGTTTTCAAAAATATAAATAAACGTTTTGTACGTTTCCTGAATATCTCGCAAGAAGGCAATTCCCTCTTCCTCGCCGTCTCCGTCAAGGTCTATTAGCTGAAGCGGCTGACGGTTGAGCCCAGAGCGCGGTTCTGAATAATCAAATCCCCCTCCGAGAACGCTCTCCACCGTCTCGATAAGCCTTCTTTGCATCTCCGGCATTTCCGGCACGGCAAACATATCCGACGATGTTCCGCTTCCGCATCCGCAAAGCAGAAAAACGCATATTAAAATGAGTGAACAAATCCTCTTCATACCGTCTCTCCTCGGCTTAAAAAATACTTACAGCTATACATTATTTATTTTACCACAAACTCGCTCGCGTGACAAGCATTTTAACAGGAATAATTTTATCATTTTGCGTATAGACTTAAAATATGAGGAGTGTGATTTTTCATGAATAAATCCAAAAAGACAAAAATAGTATTTATCTTGATTTCGCTTGCAGTCGGAGGACTGTCCGCATTTCTTACCAGAAACAATATGAATGTATTCGACACAATACAAAAACCGCCGCTCACCCCGCCGGCAATCGTCTTTCCGATAGTGTGGACAATTCTCTTCACTTTGATGGGTTATGGCGCTGCGCGCGTATACCTTGAGGATCCGAAGTCAAACGCAATTGAGGTCTTCGGCGTAAATCTTGTCGTAAACTTTTTCTGGAGCATTATATTCTTCAATCTTCAGGCTTATACCTTCGCCTTTATCTGGCTTCTCCTTCTCATTGCCGTCGTTGTCGTTATGATAATAAAGTTTTACCGGGTCGACAAAGCCGCCGCCTGTCTCCAGCTTCCGTATCTTGCGTGGCTTCTCTTTGCCGGATATCTCAACCTCTATATCGCACTGATGAATTAGAAAACGTCCATATAAACAATCACACCCGCGGGGTATGTGCAAGCGCACGTACTCCGCGGGTTGTGTTTTGCAACCAAAGTTTGACAAAATATCCTCTGATATGCTATAATAGGCTAAAAACAATACGCGGTGCAAGAAAATGAAAGAAAACAATTTTATAATAGGCACCTACGACGGACGCTATAACACTTTACTTGGTGTTAGTTTACCCGAATTGAATATCGTTCAGTCAACAGGTCTGGAAAAACATATCTCCAAAAGACATCCCAATTGTTTAAAGTATTTAGACAAAACAGAAGAAATAATTTCTGCTCCAGATTATATCGGAACAAATCCCAGAGAATCCGGCAGTTTTGAGTTAATAAAACAATATGATGACAATATACTTATCGGAATAAAACTTGATATCAAGAACAATTACTATTATGTTGCAACTCTGCATGATATCAAACAATCTAAGATCAACAACCGTTTATTTAGCGGAAGATTAAAAAAAATCTCGCAGGATTATTGACATTTTTTTGCTTACAATGTATAATATAAACGTAGAGTGGATATAGTTATATACATACTTGATTGTTGAGCTTCGGAAATGGCTCCCGATGCACTCTTTTATAGAGTACCTGAGATGATGGATACGCCGCCCATCCAATAATTAAGTATGTCTCGGACACATCGAAAGATGTGTCCTTATATTTTTACACTCCCGTAGTATGCGTGCTTGCACACTATGGGAGTGCTTTATTTCTTGAGGTAATATTGCAATATCAGATAGCCGAGAAAAAATCTCAATGCTTAGCACTTAAAAACCTTTTTCAACTGCATCCGGGAAAACAAATGTCTTTTCACCTGCTTTAACCGTTACACGAATGTACTTATTGTCGAGCTTGTTATTTTCCCATTCCCAAATGCTTTGTGAATCACAATATCGCCTTTTTTATATCCGGAACTGCGAATGCATTTGTTTTTGGTTTTTTTCTGCATCTGCGGTGCTTCGCAGTTCCAGAATATACTCTTCCTTTAAAAATTTTTCCACAAATGCAGACAAAACGCTTCCAATTACGTATCCCTTTTCTTCACAAACAGATTTGAACCTGAAATAAATCTTTTTGTTAGCCATGGTATGTATCGTGCGCGTATTTTCTCTGTTTCTGTCAAATTTGGTAATCGCTGCTTCTTCCAATTTAAAACTTCCGTCGCAAAACTGTTGCATAAATGTTTCCAGGATTATATATAACGGAA
The DNA here is from genome assembly GCA_015068085.1 of Oscillospiraceae bacterium. Taxonomy (GTDB): domain Bacteria; phylum Bacillota; class Clostridia; order Oscillospirales; family JAAYXM01; genus SIG480. Next base: position 85,558 of record SVLF01000001.1, on the reverse strand, counting down.
GCCTTTTTCGTTTAATGATCGCATAAAATTTCTCCGCCATAGCATCTTTAGTATTCCACGCAAGATTTGTTGTTTCTTCCGGTGTTACATCACTTTTTAGTTGTCTGCCCATAAACACTTCTCCCTTTCCATATTGTTGCTAAAGTCCAAAATTTGCACCAAGTGCAAATTTGCGCACCCGAACTTGCATAACATACAATTATGATACCACAAACTCGCACCTAATGCAAGAAAAATGTAAGATGATTGCTGTATATGCAAGAAAGGATGTCGGGCTATGTATGATTTTGGGGTAACTCTTAGAAATTACAGAATGGCGAAAAAAATGACGCAAAAAACTCTCGCCGCAAAAGTAAATATCAGCGAGAGTATGATTTCACGTTATGAGAAAAATGAAGTTTATCCACCTCTTGAAACTCTCCGCGCTCTTTCCGGAATACTCGGCGTATCGCTTGATGAGCTTTGCGGCACGGAAACGCGCGGTACAGCTTCGCTTTACGGTCTTACCGATGAGCAGGCGGCAATTACAAAAGACCTTATCACCGCTTTCCGCAACCACAACGAAGCTTTCAAAAAGCAAATTACCTCTGAGCATTACGAGCTTCTCGGCAAAATCACCGCAGAATTTTCAAAGTAAAAACAGAACCGGCTGTGAAAAGGTCTTTGACTTTTTCACAGCCGGTTTTTTGCATTTTTTATCAGCTCTTATTCAAAAAAATACTTTTTTGTGTTGTTATATGAAATATCCTGAACGATTTTGCCGAGAAGCTTTATATCTCTTACGATAAGTCCGCGCTCCGCCCAATCACCGAGGAGATTGCAGACAATTCTTCTGAAATACTCATGCCGTGTATAGCTTAAGAAGCTTCGTGAATCGGTTAACATACCGATAAACTTCGATACAAGACCAAGGTTTCCGATTGCAGTAAGGTGCTTCACTATTCCGTCAATCTGGTCATTGAACCACCACGCGCATCCAAACTGCATCTTGCACTCAACACCGTGACCGTTGTAGCACGCAGAAAGCGTCATAAGCGCTTCGTTGTGAGCGGGGTTGAGGCTGTAGAGAACGGTTTTCGGCAATCTGTTCTCGGTTTCAAGCGTGTTAAGAAGATTGCGGAGCGGCTCCATAACCTTGTCATCACGGATAGAGTCGTATCCCATATCCGGTCCGAGGCGGTCAAACATCGGGCTGTTGTTATCACGCAGTGCGCCGATGTGAATCTGCATAACTATGTTGTTATCGTAATATCTGCGCGCAAGATGAAGAACGAGAGTCGTGCGGTAAACCGCAACCTCTTCGGGAGTAAGCTTTTCCCCTCGTAGCGCACGAAGAAGCGTTTCGTTTGCCGCAACTGCATCCTCATCCCCGTACTCCACCGTATCAAGAGCATGGTCCGTGATGCGGCAACCGTGAGCGATGAAGAAATCAAGGCGCTTATCAAGCGCTTCACATAAATCATTAAAACACTTTATTTCTATTCCCGCAACCTTTGAAAGCTCTGCTATATATCCGCAGAACTCGTGGCGGGTGATGTTCACCGCCTTATCCGGACGGAAGCTCGGAAGGACCGTTACGTCAAAGCTCTCGTCCGCGGCAAGCTGCTCGTGAAATTCAAGGCTGTCTATCGGATCATCCGTGGTGCAGATTATCTCAACGTTTGAGTGCTTTATAATTCCGCGCACACCAAAGTCCTCGCGCGCAAGCACCGCGTTACACTTATTCCAGATTCGCTCTGCGCTCTCGGGGCAAAGCGGCTCGTTTACGCCGAAAAAGCGGTTAAGCTCAAGCTGTGTCCAATGATACAGCGGATTTCCTATGCAATAGGGCAAAACCTCTGCCCACTTCATAAACTTTTCCTTGGGTGATGCGTCCCCCGTGACATACTTTTCCGGGATGCCGTATGTACGCATCGCACGCCACTTGTAATGGTCGCGGTCAAGCCACACATCGGTAATTGTTTTATAATGCTTATCCTCTGCTATCTGATGCGGATAGATATGGCAATGATAATCTATAACCGGCATCTTTTTCGCATATTTGTGATAAAGAATTCTCGCCGTTTTATTTTCCAACAAGAAATTCTCGTTCATAAACTTTTTCATAATGAGCCTGCGCCCCCTTGACAAATCTATAACATTATTATATTATCATTATATATGTCAAGACAAGCAACAATCCAATAAAAATACAACATTTCGATACACTTCACGGAGATGAGCATATGCAAATATACGTTATTGAAAAACTGAACGGCGATTTCCGCATTGACTTTTACAGCGGAACGGGTTTTGAGCAGGATCGAAGAACTCTTCATTCTCACCCGTATCACGAGTTTTCTCTGATAAGCGACGGTGACGTCACCTATACATCGAATAAGTGCGTTGACCGCGTTGACAACGAGCACTGCTTTATCTTCTCAGCGGCATACCAGCTCCACAATCCTTACATAAATCAGGAGAAAAAATACGAAAGATACCAGATTATGTTTAACCCTGATTTCGTATCGTCTTTTCTGCCTGAATACAGCAGCATTTTTTCGCACTTTATGTCGCGCTCTGCGATATACCGCGTTCCCGACAAAATATACCGGCGTATGCTCACCATTATGGAAACCCTTTACGACAGATTTGAAAACGCCCCGCCTCGCGCACAGGCTCGCTTGAATCACGGCTTCTGGTCTCAGAGCTTATGCTCCTTGCAAACGATGCTGCCCGCAAAAACTTGGAAAGCGATATTCCCGCAACAGCAACATATATCGACGAAACGGTCAGCTATATCCGCGAGCATTACGCCGAGGATATAAAGCTCGATTTTCTTGCCTCAAAGTTTTTTGTCAGCTATGCGAAGTTCACGCGCGATTTCAAGCAGGCGGTTGGTATGACGGTAAACACCTTTATCACCCTCACACGCGTTGAAGCGGCAAAGCCGCTTCTCGCGCAAGGTTATTCCGTTTCAAGCGTCGCAGCTCTTGTGGGATATCCCGGCACAAGCTATTTTATAAAAATCTTCAAACGCTGCACGGGAATGACCCCGCTTAAATTCCAGCAGGGAATATCATACGGTTATTGAAAAGGTGCATTCACGCATCAGCTCTTCAAAGAGTGATGCATGAATGCACCTGAATATTTTATTTCCTATCGGTTACTTTTTATAGTGTACGTGCAGAAGCTCATGCGCACGATCTCCGATAACGCTTTCGTACAAGGAAGAAACAAGCGGATTATCTTCGGAACGGCGAACACTAAGCAGCCGGTCTGCTTCATAGAGTCCCTTTGCCCTTTCCTTGCGTTCTTCGTGCATAACATAGGGCTGACCTGCGCCGCTTATGCAGCCTCCGGGGCAAGCCATAACCTCAATGAAGTCGAAATGCTCACCGGCTTGCATACGCTTGATGATGCTTTCTGCATTTGCGAGACCGCTGACAACTGCGATACGGAGAGTTTTTTCTCCATATTCGAGATCAAATTCCTTGATGCCTTCCATTCCGCGCTGTCCCTTATTTGCAACGGCAAGAAGCTCTGAACGGGTTTTGCCGGAAGCAACGCGACGAAGCACCGCTTCGGTAACGCCGCCGGTAACACCAAAAATAACACCGGCACCGGAGATTGTTGCGAAAGGCATGTCGACAGCTTCGGGCTCAAGTGATTCAAACATAATACCTGATTCTTTGATCATACGGATAAGTCCGTTCGTCGTGATAACTGCATCGACATCGGGGCAACCGTCTGTCTTGAATTCATCGCGGGTTGCTTCCGATTTCTTTGCCGTACAGGGCATAATTGCAACGTGGAAGGTCTTTTCACCGTTCTTCTTTGCGCGATCCTTGAGCAGTGCCGCAAACATCTGCATCGGAGATTTGCAGGAAGATACATTGTCGAGAAGCTCAGGATGCTTGTTCTCGCAATATTTGACCCAACCGGGGCAGCAGGAGGTCATAAGCGGAAGTGTTCCTCCGTTTTCAAGGCGCTCTAAGAATTCGTTTGATTCTTCGATGACCGTGATGTCAGCGCTGAGTGATGTGTCATAAACCTCGTCGAAGCCCATAAGTCTGAGCGCAGCAACGATCTTGCCCATAACATTCTCACCGTCGCGAACGCCGAGCTCACGTCCCACCGCAACGCGGACTGCGGGAGCAATCTGGACGGTGGTCTTTATTTCCGGGTTATCAACTGCTTTCCAGACGGGGGAAATATGGTTCTTGACGACGAGCGCACCCGTCGGGCAGATAGCGACACACTGACCGCAACCAACACAGGGAGATTCGGAAAGCGGCTTTCCGAAAGCTGTGCTGATGCTCATCTTGGAGCCGCGGAACGCAAAGTCAATCGCACCGACGTTCTGCAGCTCATGGCACACTCTGACGCAGTCGCCGCAGAGAATGCACTTTGAAGGATCCATAGATATTGAATCTGAGGATTCGTCCTTGGGACGGGCATTCCCCGAAGTGTTCGGGAAACGGACACCGTCGATGTTATATCTCATCGCAAGGTCCTGAAGCTTGCAACGCAGGTTGTTCTTGCAGGTTGTGCAATCATTGCAGTGGTTTGCGATAATAAGCTCAAGAATGTTGCGGCGATAACGGCGTAAACGCTCCGTGTTGGTGCGTATGTTCATTCCCTCACGAGGGGGCGTGGAGCACGCGGCATCAAGACCGCCGCGTTCATTTTCTACCATACACATACGGCACGCACCGTAAACCGAGAGGTCGGAATGATAACAGAAGGTAGGAAGCTTTATTCCTATTTTTCGGATAAGCTCCAAAAGGTTTTTTTCGCCATTTATTTCAACGGGGATACCGTCTATTGTCATATACTTTTTATCTACCATCGTCCTAATCCTCCTTTATAGCCTTAAACGGACATGCACCGACACAGCTTCCGCAGCGTATGCACTTTGAAAGATCAATCGTAAACGGTTCTTTCACCTTACCGGAAATTGCATCGACCGGGCACTGACGCGCACACTTTGAACAGCCCTTGCAAAGCTCCGGATCGATTGTGATTTTCTTAAGCTTCTGGCATGCTCCCGCCGGGCATCTCTTCTCGTAAATATGCGCTTCATATTCACTTCTGAAGTTCTTTATTGTGCTGATAATCGGATTCGGTGCGGATTTACCCAGACCGCAAAGTGCAGTGTTGACAATCGTATCGGCAAGGTCCTCAAGAAGCTCAATATCGCCCTCACGACCTTCACCTGCGACAATGCGCTCGAGAATTTCAAGCATTCTCTTTGTACCCTCGCGGCACGGCACGCACTTTCCACAGGATTCGTTCTGTGTGAAATTCATGAAGAAGCGTGCAACCTCAACCATACAGGTTTTATCATCCATAACGACGAGACCGCCCGAGCCGATCATAGCGCCGACTTTTTTCAGCGTGTCAAAATCAAGCGGGAGATCAAGATGCTCTGCAGTGAGGCAAGCGCCGCTCGGTCCGCCTATCTGGACTGCCTTGAACTGCGCACCGTCACGCATACCTCCGCCGATATCAAAGATAATTTCGCGAAGCGTCGTTCCCATAGGAACTTCGATAAGACCTGTGTTCATAATATTTCCCGTAAGTGCAAATGCCTTTGTTCCGGGGCTTTTCTCTGTACCAATACCGAGATACCAGTCAGCACCCTTTGAAATGATAAGCGGAACATTTGCAAACGTTTCAACATTGTTGAGAACTGTGGGCTTGTCAAAAAGTCCGTGCTCTGTTGTGCGCGGAGGCTTAACACGCGGGAAGCCGCGTTTACCCTCAATTGATGCGGTAAGCGCACTGCCCTCGCCGCAAACAAATGCGCCCGCGCCGCGGCTTATATGAAGCCGGAAGGAAAACTCCGTTCCTAAAATATTCTCCCCGAGAATACCAAGCTCCTCTGCCTGCGCAATAGCGGTGCGAAGGCGTTCAACCGCGAGCGGATACTCGGCGCGGACATAGATATAGCCCTCGCTTGCACCCGTTGCAATACCCGCAATAATCATACCCTCGATCATTCTGTGCGGGTCACCGCCCATAATGCTTCCGTCCATAAATGCGCCGGGGTCGCCCTCGTCACCGTTACATACTACGTATTTCTGCGCAGCGTTCTGACTGCGAACCTGCTCCCACTTTCGGCCCGCGGGGAAACCGCCGCCACCACGGCCACGGAGATTTGATTTTTTAATTTCATCCGTTATGGCTTCGGGAGACATATCAAACAACGCCTTTTCCAGAGCAGAGTATCCTCCGAGGGCGATATATTCACGAATGGAATCCGCATTGATTGTACCGCACTGGTCAAGAACGACATGCGTCTGATTCTTATAGAACGGAACATCGCTGTGCTTTTTATATGTATTGCAACCGCACTTGTATGCAAGACGGTCAATGTGCTCGCCGCCGATGATAGTCTTTTCAATGATTTCTTCGCAATCGGAAAGCTGTACCTTTGTGTATAACCAACCCTCGGGATCTATACGAAGAAGCGGACCGATTTCACAAAAGCCGTGACAACCGCTCTTTTTAAGGTCAATTACATCGCCGTGGGGATCTACCTCAAGGTCAACGGCAACGGAAAGACCGCGCTCGCCAAGAAGCTCCTTCAATCTGTCATATATCTTCATAGAGCCGCCTGCAACGCACCCCGTACCTGCACAAACAATGATTCTTCTCGACTGAGCGACATATGCCTTTGCATACTCTTCGCGAAGTGTCAGAAGTGCTTCTCTTGATTTAAGCATTTGCAAGTTCCTCCTTAAGCTTTTTGATGAGATCGGATGCCTTTTCGGGTGTCATTGCAGAATAAACATCGTCGTTCACCATAATGACGGGTGCAAGACCGCACGCACCGAGACAAGAAACGGTTTCAACAGTAAAGTTGAGGTCATCTGTCGTATGCTTATTCTCAGAAAGCCCGAGCTCCTGACGGAAACGTTCGAGTATCGGAAGAGAGTGGCGGACATGGCAGGCCGTGCCGTCACATATTTTTATAACATATTTCCCCTTCGGTTCGAGTGAGAAGTTCTCATAAAACGTTGCGACACTGTAGATTCTTGCTTCGCTCATATCAAGCTTCTTTGCGAGATGCGGAAATACTTCTTGCGGAAGATAGCGATAATGCTCCTGAATTTCCTGCAATATGGCAATAACTGCTTGCTGCTTGCAATCGTGTGCGTCGAGAATTTTGTCTACAATAGAAAAGTCAAAATTGTTACTCATAATATCGCTCCTTTTTTATTATCTCTTAACTGCCTTTTGAATAAGCGGTACTGCAATGAACGCAACAGCTCCGCCGATAAATGCCGTAAAGAACTGTGTTGTTCCGAACATGGCGGCAAGCTTTGCTGCCTGGGGTGCCGGAACAGAAACCAGCGGAAGCACAAGCTTCACAACACCAACGGTAAGCACTGCATATTTAAGCGCCGCCGCAATGACAACGGAAACCACCCAGCGCAAGACGGAATTAAAGCTTCGGCTCATAATAAACGCATACACAACAACGAGCGTCGCATTACCGAGGGCAACAACCGGCAGTATCGGATAAATGGGTCCGATTCCGAAAAGCTTCGCAAAAAACGGCGAAAGAAGCGCGATAACAAGCCCGGATTTCCAGCCTGCAAGAAGCGTCGCCGCAACAAGCACGAAGTTTACCAGGCTTCCCGTAACCATCTGTCCCAGACTTGCCGAAAGGCTCTGGAAGATAATAAGAAGCGCCAGAAACGCCGCCGTTAATGTTATAAATCTTACACCTTTGTTTTTCATATGTAATTTCTCCCATCTTCATTTTTCTGACATATTATAACACAAAATGCGGATAGTTTCAATAGTCGTATAAAAATATAAGCTTTGCGTAAAACAAAGCTACATTAACCTCTTCCCTATTCACTATTACTTATTACTTGCCAAAAATCGACAATCTTTTAGGGAATAGGGAAAAAAGAATAGGTAATAAGTAAAATCGACATTCCTCTGTCGAAGAATGTCGATTTTTGGCAAGGCAGAACAATAATGATGTAGTTTAGTTTTTAATGAAATATCTCACTTTGTTCGATATGAAATAATTTACTTCGTAAATTGTGAAATAGAAAGCTTTCGCTTTCTGTGAAATAAAATTTACCTTTCCATATTGCGTAGCAATATTTCATACACGAAGTGTATTTCATAGCAAAGCTATTTCACTTGCCGCAGGCAAATTTCATTGAAAAAAGACTATTCCGAAGAATAGTCTTTTTTCTTGGTGATCCACCGGAGGCTCGAACTCCGGACACCCGCCTTAAAAGGGCGGTGCTCTACCTACTGAGCTAGTGGATCATATTTGGCTGGGATGGCAGGACTCGAACCTACGAATGCCAGAGTCAAAGTCTGGTGCCTTACCGACTTGGCTACATCCCAACGCGGCTTTCTCACAAAGAGAAAAAATGGGGTGGGTAGCCGGATTCGAACCGGCGACCCCCAGAGCCACAATCTGGTACTCTAACCAACTGAGCTATACCCACCATATAGTCATAACTTTGAACAGCGGCACAAGTTTTTTCATAATGGCGCGCCTGAAGGGACTCGAACCCCTGACCCACTGCTTAGAAGGCAGTTGCTCTATCCACCTGAGCTACAGGCGCACATTTACAAAAAAATGGAGCGGATGATGGGAATCGAACCCACGTAACCAGCTTGGAAGGCTGGAATTCTACCATTGAACTACATCCGCATATCTAAGCTTATAAATTATACAACGTAAATTAAGAAATGTCAAGACCTATTTTTCATTTTTTTCAATTTTTTCTAAAAAAGTGAGAAGCGGACAAAAACGCCCGCCTCTCAGCAACTGATTATTCTTCTTATTTTTCCAGTGCATTATACAGCATCGTTGCAATTTCTGCACGGGTTACATTTTTCTTCGGATTGAATTTTCCGCCGTTTCCGGAGATAAGTCCGAGAGCCTTTGCAATTGCAACATATCCTACCTTATCGGCAGACATCTGCGCTTCATCCGAAAAGCCGGTCTTGTAAATACCCTTAAGCTCTGCCGCACTGCCATATCCGAACATACGCACAAGATATGCCGCACATTCCTCACGGGTTACCTTCTTATCCGGATTTTTCTCGCCGCCCTTGATTACTTCACGTCTGACAAATCGGTCAATATATGATGCATAATCGTTTTCCGTTACCTCATACGGGCGATAGCCTCCGTCAAAGCAATCCATTATAAGCGCTATTTCCTTTTGTGTTATCGCTTCGTCAGGACGGAAAAGCTCATCATAGGATATAACAATCCCGTTATCGGCAAGGGTCTCCACCGCATGCTTTGCCCAGTGGTTTTTGATATCCGGCTGAAGCTCATACTCATCGGGAGACTCCTGCTCCTGCCCCATACTCCAGTCATAACACTCGCCGTTTTTTGCATCGACATACGCCGGTGCGTCATCGGAAAAACGGTATACAAGCGCAAGTCTTTCAGCATTATTTGAAGCATACATCTCACGTCCCGTAGCCACATAGCACAACGCGGCTCCCGCCGATTCAATATACTTTTCTGTTGCTTCTTCCAAAGATATACTTCCATCCGGAGCATCGAATGTTATTTCATTATCCCAATATTTCGTAAAGGAAAGAATCTTTCCCGTGCTCTCATCAACACGAACGGTTATTCTGTTTCCCTGATACTCAATCCCGTTTTCATTATGATTAAATGCGAAATATCCGCTTGTATTCTCTTTTTCTTCCGCTTCGGTTTCAAACACATATGCCTTATCTGCAACATCGGATGCCCATGTGTCGATAAAGCGTTTTGCAGTCTGCTTCATGTCTGCGCGCTTTTTTGTCTGCTTTTTATCCGGGTTGTACTCAAGATATGTATAGAGCGACTTAAGCTCACCTGTTGCGGCATCAAGAACAACATTTGCACTCTCTTTTTCCCCATTTGTAAGGAAAACACGCGCTTCGTAAGTCTTTTCGTCCTCGGCGCTTCCCGTCTGACGGTAGGTGACGGTTTTTACCTTGAAGGACGAGACTGCCGCGCCTGCCATTTTCGCAATTATCGCGGATATCTCATTCTTTGAAAGAAGGCTTTCAAGCTCTTCAATGTTTTCAAGCTCTTCGCGCGTAAGCTCGCTTTCATACTTTTCGTTTGTAGCGCTGTCATTCACTGTACCGGACGCACCGCCGCCGGCATCGCCCTCTTCACTGTCCACATATTCAACGGTAAATTCTTCGCCGCTGTGCGCGTCTATCATCATACCAAAGCGTGCCGGAGTATACATAAGCACTGCTCTTGCTTCATCCTGAAGCTTATGGTAGCGAAGGGTAAGCGATGACATCTCTCCAAGAATTTTCCCGGCTTCATCCACCGAAATTACATTTTCCGCATCCTCAATCTTTTCCGGATGCGTCCACTGTGAATTCATAGATAAAACTCTTCCGTTATACTTGTCAATAGAAATATGAACATTATCACTGTAAACCGGCACACTGTTTATCGTGCGTCCGAACCTTACGCTTACGTTATATGAATGTACACCGCCGATATAAACCTCATCGGCATCACCAAGCTCCGGAGCATATGAGGGGTTAACCCTTGAAATCCACTCTTTTGCAATGCGGAGATATTCTTCCTTTGAATACGCCGCAATGCCGGATTTATCATAATCACGCTCACCGTCACGGTAATAATACGAGATTATCTCGCCCGATGCAAGGACACTTGCGTTTATCGAGCTCGGGTTTTCCGCAGTATTTTTCCATATGAGTTCGTAAACATTCTGCCCTCCGGCTTCGTATTTTCCGCTTGAAAACTCCGTAAATGCAGCCGGGATTTCAAGACGGCTTTTGGCAATTTTCACCGCATTTGTCATCTCGCTGTCCTCTGCGGCAAACGCAGTCCCGCAGAGTGAAAACAGCATCACAACGCTCAGGATAACACACATCAATCTCTTCATTTTTATAACCCTTCCTTTCATTGTGTTAAAGACACAAAACAATATGTAATAAACTCAAAATGCATTGCATTTTGTACCATACCTCTTCATTCTTAACTTTTCCCTCTTACCTGTCTGAATTTATTCAGACTTCACACACTCCTTTTTTCAGTTTCTGTTTATTAGATAATTTTGCCATAGAAAAAGTTTTAAACAGAAGAAAAATTTTACACCTCGTCGCGCGTGAGATTTCGCACCCATGTGCCACGGCTGCAAAGAACCCCGCCTACAACGGCTTTTATTATATCCTCGCTCACCGCGAGCAGGAAGACAACGAGAATCGGGGCATGGAAAACAAACGCAGCAATCAGACACGCCGGAATTGACCACAGATACATAAATATTATATCGAGAATCATCGCCGCACGGACATTTCCGCCCCCTCGCAGCACGCCGACAATTACCATATAGTTATACGTCTTCACGAACACGCGAAGCACCGTGACCAGCACCATCATATGACCGATTTCTTCCGCCGCGGATGATACGCGGAACACCTTGTACACCACACTGTCAAGCAAAAACCTCTCTGTAAGAAAGGGAAGAAGTGCTGTGATAATACCTGTAATAAACGCAAGGGTTAAAAGCCAGTTTCCGGTTTGCACCACATCTTCTTTTCTGCGCCCCGCACCGATTTCCTTGCTGATTATAACCGCCGCCGCAGTGCCGACGCCGTTGCACAGAACAAGCATTATGCGCTCAAGGCTTCCCGTTATCGAATACGCCGCAACGATATCCGCCGCGCCCTGCATATGCCCGAAGATTACGGCATACATTGAATACCCGAAGCTCCAGAGCGTTTCGTTTATAACAACCGGCGTCGCATATTTTATGTAGTCCTTTGCGATAATCTTTCCCGGGCGGAAAAGCTTTTTCGGCATAAGAGGGATTTTTTTATCGAAGAAAAGAGCATATGCCGCAACTATAACTATCTCACACACGCGCGAAATAAGAGTCGCTGTTGCCGCGCCCTCAAGCCCCATCGCCGGCGCACCGAGTTTTCCGAAGATAAGTATGTAGTTAAGCACTATATTAATAGCACTGGAAGAAACGAGCACCACCATACCGAGTGTGGAGTTTTCGGCATTTCTCTGCGCACCGATATACACCATCGACAGGCTGTTAAGCACAAACGAATACGCAACTATGCGCGCATACCTCGCCGCACAGTCAATAAGCGCAGGATCGTTTGTCGTAAAGCTCATTATCTGCGTCGGAAAGAAAAAGATCGCCGTTGCAGTAAGCATTCCCACCGCAAAGGAAAGATAAAAGCTCATTCCCATAACGCGGTTTATCGCACCGATATCGCGCTTTCCCCAATACTGCCCTATAAGCACCGAGCCGCCGGACTGGATTCCGAACGTAAACAGCTGGATAACAAAGAAAACCGTGTTTGCCTGATTAAGTCCGCCGAGCTCATTCTGCCCGAGAACTCCGACCATAAGCGTATCCGCAAGGCCGAGAGACGAGCTTGCAAGGTTTTGCAGAATTATCGGTATCATAAGCGCAAAGAGCGCACTGTATTCGCCGCGCGGACGGCGCAAAGTTTTTATCATCTGTATGTATCCTTTCACTGTGTACTACTTTAATTATATTCTCCGAAGACTCAAAAAAAACAAGCTGTTTTGAGTTCATTTTTTGCCCGATTTTTACATCCGTGCAAAAATTTCCATAACGTCTGCCGCATCCGCTATGCGCTCGCATGCCGCTGTTGCACTTCCCGCCGCAGATGCAAGCGAGAGGGCAAACTGCGCTCCACGCTCTTCACCCGCTAAAAATCCGGCAAGGAAGCTGTCTCCCGCGCCAACTGTGCTTACCACATCCACTTGCGGTGCCGCCACTCTGTAAATATTTCCGTCTGATGACGCTAAAAGCGCACCTCGCCCGCCGAGAGATACAAGCACATTGCCGACACCATCCCTGCGAAGCCCTGCCGCCGCAGATGCAATCTCATTATCACTCATTTCCTCTTTGCCGAAAAGTGCGCAAAGCTCCTCATAATTAGGCTTTATAAGATACGGTTTCTTTGTCAGTGCGTATTTCAATGCTGCACCGTCCATATCAACAACAAGGCGGGCTTTCTCTGCTGCATCAAGCACGTTCCGAAGAAGAGCGCCGCTTTCGCTCTCCGGTGCCGAGCCGGAAACAACAACAGTGTCCTCTTCCGAAAGCGATGCAAGCTTTTCAATAAGCGCCCGCTCTTCCTCAAGGCGAATAAACGGCCCCTTGCCGTTCACGGCAGTTTCCGTATCGGATATAATTTTCACGTTTATGCGCGAAGGTTCGCTGATTTCACAAAAATCGCATTTCACTCCCGCCCGGCGTGCAAGGCGCTCTATCTCACGCCCCGAAAATCCGCCGATAAACCCAAGCGCCGTGCTCTCCGCACCGAGGTTTGCAAGCATCGCGGAAACATTTATCCCCTTTCCGCCGAAAGAATGCACCTCCCGCTCACTCCGGTTTATTTCTCCCGCACGAAACTCCGCCGGAAAAACGGAATAATCAATCGACGGATTAAGTGTTACAGTATATATCATAAATCTTATCCTTTCAGTCACATCTTACATACTAAATTTACCATACAACCGTTCTTGTGTCAAGAAGAAGAGTCGAGGCTGTGACAATGTCACAGCCTCGCAAATCGCTTGAATTTGTTTTTGATTAGGGCACATAATCCCGGCTTGTCATCCTAAAAGTGAATCTTTCACGTCACAAACATCATTTTCACGTTAATATGCTCTTGATAATCGTCGCATAACTTTTTTCTTGTCAAGACAACAGAAACCTCTCCTTGGCTTCATCCTTATCTTTTGTCGTTTTTTGATTGATATTTTCTCCAAATAATACCATCTAGCATCCTTACAGTTAGTTCAGGGTATTTCTCTTTCATAATGGTTACTGTATCTGTGAAAAGGATTTGACACTCCTTATTACTGATGTTGCAGTCACAAGCATCCTTGATGCAGTGATGAATATGAACATCAGGTTTACACCTATCAGCATCTCCAGCAAGCATGAATAGATAATTCGCGCCTGCATCTCCTATTCCTTTGACTGCTTTAATCACAATTTCAAGAAGTTCAGATGATTCAAACTTCTGAAAGTCCTCTATGTTTTCAATATGTAGATAGTAGAGGTACTGCGCAAGTTTGTAGCACACCTCTTCTTTTGGAATATTTCCTGCAAGTTTCTGATGATTTCTCACCACATTATCAGCAAAGGCTTGGTGTCCTATCTCATCCATATGTTGAATGAAGTCTGATACAGTATCGGCATCAGAATATATGTCTCCGTTTAAGTACATATCAGCATATCTTTGCACAATGGGTATAGTGACACTATAATATTTAGCTCGTAGAGAGTAAACACAGTCAATAAGGCATATAGGTAATGACTTATATCTGTAGTTCATCACTTCTTTGATATTTAAATTATTTTCACAATAATCAACAAACTGCTTCGTAAACTTGTGCATATTTGCCCACCACAATCTTTATTTTTTTAAGATAAGGAGATGCTTCTCTTCTCTCTTGTCTCCTCTCACATACCAAACCCACCGCCGACGGAGAGGTTTTCGCCCGTGACAAACGCGGCGTCTGCAAAGAACAGTACCGCCTGCGCCACGTTCTCAGCCTTTCCGATTTTTCCGAGCGGAGTTTCATCACAAAGAACCCTCATATCTTCATCGGAAAGGTGCGCATTCATATCCGTATCAATAACCCCCGGAGAAACACAATTCACCGTTATTCCCGACGGACCAAGCTCCTTTGCAAGTGCGAGGGTAAAGCCGATTAGCCCCGCCTTTGACGCGGAATAATGTGTTTCGCACGATGCGCCGACTATTCCCCATACCGAGGAAATGTTTATAATTCTGCCAAAGCCGCGCCTTATCATACCTTTTGATGCTTCCTTTGAGCAAAGAAAAGCGGATTTCAGGTTCGTGTCAAGCATCCTGTCCCAATCGCTCCCCGAAATATCAGAAAGAAGAGAAAACTGCGCAATGCCGGCATTGTTTACCAAGATATCAACATTCCCGATCTCTGAAAAAAGCGCCTTTACGCTTTCTTCATCGGAAACATCGCAATATACGGGAATAACCTCTCCCGCAAAATTTTCTTTTGCAAGAGACGGCAGGGTATCGGCAGTTGACTTATACGTTGCAAAAACGGTATCACCACGCTCTGCAAATGCACGCGCCACGGCATAACCTATCCCGCGTGATGCACCGGTTACAAGAACTCTCATTATTCCGCCTCCGCAGCTGCGGACGCCGCGGCATCTGCAGCCGCCTCGGATACAGGCTCAGAAGTCTCAGGTGTTGTATCCTCCGGTGCGGGAGCCGGTGCCTGTTCAGGTGTCTGTGTCGTCGCTTCCGGAGCCGTCACTTCGGGCGCGGGAGCAGGTGTCTGCGTTCCCACAGTTTCCGGCGGTTTTACTTCCGGAGTTACCGGTGCAGTCGCTGCCTGTGCTTTTCCGGTTCCTACAAGCACTATCTCCGGCATCGGTTTGTATTTTGATTTGTTTTCAACATACGACTCAACAAGCTTTCCGTTTTTGTCATAAACATTGCGCCAGACGGTCATAGAGAGACCTTCCTGTCCCTTCTGCTCAACCTTGCGCTCGCCCGCCGGAAGCTCGCTTGTCTGCTTCTCGCGCGTGGTATACGGAGTTGTTGAATGTGTCTTTTTCGTAAGCTTAACGGTGCGCACCTCATCCGGTTCCGTTCCCATAAGCTTTACCCTTATATAGTTATTCTTCGATGTTGCAACAATCTTTATCGGATACGGGCTTGTGTTTTTGAATCTGAAGTCGAGCGAGCCGTAAACAACCGTTGCATCCTCACCCTTTGGCGCATAGTCAACATAGAATGAGTGGTTCGTGCGCTCGGTAATCTTCATATTAGCCTTTACCGCCGCCATATAAAGCGTGGAGGACGTCTGGCAGATTCCGCCGCCGATTCCGTCAACGACTTCACCCTGCGAGAAAATACCGGCTTCCTTGAATCCGCGCGCCGCAGTTCTCGGGCCTACGGTCTTGTTGTAAGAAAACTCCTCACCGGGATTGAGCACCGTTCCGTTTATAAGACTTGCCGAAAGACGGACATTCGCCGTTCTCGCAACCTTTTTCGGGCTGAAATGCGTTTCAACCTCAGCAAGGCAGTATTTGAACAAATTTACCTCAAGATGCTTTGTAAGCACCTTCGGCTGAGTAAGAGTAAGCGGGATTCTTATAACCTCGCCCGGTGTTTTTTCATACGCAATCTTCGCCGCCTCAAGGTCAAAATCAACGCCTACAACGTGCGGAACAATCTTGTTTCCATCATCGGTCTTTTCGAGATGAGCATCGGTCACTTCCTTGTGTACCTCTGCATAAACCTTATCCATATCAAGCGCAACGGATTCCGAAACCGTGCGTTCTGCGCGAAGCGGAGAATAATCCTCATTTAAAAATCTGTCTGTAATGCTCTGCATAAGAGCTTCCGTGTCAAGCTTTTTGCCGTCCGTGCGCGGATGAAGAACAAGCGTTTTTTCTTCTTCAATGGTATACGATGCATCCACCGGCGCAACGTCATACTTTGCAAGCTCTGCCATAAGCTCTCCTGCCGCTGTCTCATCAACAGTAACGGCGATATCTATCTCACGCCCGCCGAAAATAATCGAAAGAACATCACCGATACGGCGGAAAAAACCGCCCTCATGTCCTGCAGCAATTGCATCCTTTGCCGTCTGTGCGGATGAAAACTTAACGCCAAGCTCCTTTGCAGTTACATCACGCTTTACTATATCCTCAAGCTCTACGGTAAGAGCTACATCGGAATAGCGCACATCGCACGAACTGTCAAGCGCCGCAATGGCTTCCTCTTCACTCATTCCGCCAAGCTTCACCCCGCCTGCGGAAACACCCGGAAATATATCTCCGTGGGCATATGTATACACGGTGAGCACTGCAAAAAGCAAAAGCAATACCGCAAGTACGCCTGCAGCAATAAGTGCCCATTTTGGAAATTTTCCCCCGCTGAATATTTTTGTCATAATTCATCCCTCTTGCTTAATATATATTTATCTAATATAAAGTATATCCGTTCTCGGCAAAAATTTCAACTGTTATTTTTATTTTCCCGCTGCTTTTATGATATTTTTTCGTCACAACACGCTTTTCGACAGAAAGGTGGCTTGAAACGGAACTGAATTTAGTGTATAATATTTACATATAAAATAATAACGAGGAGGTCATAAAGGTGAAAAACCTCTTTTTTAATCCGGTAAAAGTATTTGAAGGACGCGGCTGTGTGCGTGAATATCCGTGGAAGCAACACGGCAAGCGTTGTCTTATCATCTGCGGCGGACACTCGGCACGGCTTTGCGGTGCGCTTGACGATGTCCGCACGGCTCTCGCCGATTTATCCGTTGCTTTTTCCGTTTTTGATAAGGTTGAACAAAACCCGACGGTTGAAACGTGCTTTTCTGCCGGTTGCGAGGCGCGTGAGCTTGGTGCTGATTTCATAATCGGCATCGGCGGCGGAAGTCCGCTCGACGCAGCAAAGGCTGCAGCGTATTTTGCGTCAAACCCGCACCTCACCGTAGAAACGCTTTACGACGGCGAATGCAAAAAGGCTCCGCTTCCCGTTATCGCAATTCCGACTACCGCCGGCACGGGCAGCGAGGTCACGCAGTATTCCGTCCTCACCTGCCGTCAGATCGAAAATAAGAAAACTCTTAAAGATACATCTCTTTTCCCCGTTGCGGCTTTGCTTGATGCAGAGTATACCGTAACGCTTCCGCAAAGCGTCACAAACGCAACGGCGGTTGATGCGCTCTGCCACGCGGTTGAGGGATACCTTTCAAAAGGCGCAACCCCCGTTTCCGATGCGCTTGCAGAGAAAGCAATTTATCTCATGGGACGCGGGCTTTCTGCGCTCTGTGAGGGACGCCTTGACGGACTTCTCCGCGAAAAGCTTCTTTGCGGCTCGATGCTTGCAGGTCAGGTAATCTCTGTTACCGGCACGTGCTTTGTACATTCCTTCGGCTATCCGTTCACTTACTTTGAAGGTCTTTCTCACGGTCAGGCAAACGCGTGCTTCCTTCCGGACTTTGTCCGCCTTTCCGCATCCGTTGCCGAAAGCCGTGTTAACAGAATCTACCGTCTCTGCGGTGTCCGCAACAACGAGGAATTCCGCGCACTTATTGAACGCGCCGTTCCGTGCAATCACCGCTTTGACCGTGACTCCGTTATGAAATATTCCCGTATCGGTGCCGGAGGCGGGAGCGTAAACAAGGGTTTATATGAACCCACGCCGGACGATGTGTACAATATGTACAAAAAGTATATAATATAACGAAACGGAGATAGTCTTTTGGATTTTTATCTGCTCTTGGGCGCAATAGCCATCGTTCTTTGCGTAGTATTCAACAAAATATCGCACAAGCTCGGCGTGCCGGTTCTTCTTGCATTTATATTTATCGGTATGCTGTTCGGCTCGGACGGGCTTTTCCGCATTCCGTTTGACAATTACAGCTTTGCCGAAGACATCTGTATATTCGCGCTTATCTTTGTAATGTTCTACGGCGGCTTCGGTACAAAATGGAGCGTTGCAAAGCCGGTTGCCGCAAAAGCCATATGCATGTCCACTCTCGGCACGGTCATCACCGCCGGACTTGTCGGCGTATTCTGCCACTTCGTCCTTCGCATCGAGCTTCTTGAGAGTCTTCTCATAGGTTCGGTAATCAGCTCAACGGATGCGGCAAGCGTATTCTCGGTTCTCCGCTCGCGCCATCTTAATTTAAAGGACAACACCGCATCGCTTTTGGAGGTAGAAAGCGGAAGCAACGACCCCTTTGCTTATATGCTCACCGTAACGGTGCTGTCCGTTATGAACGGAAATGATGCCCCCGGCGGAATTTCATGGCTCCTTTTTTCTCAGGTGGTCTTCGGCGCAGTCTGCGGCGTGCTTATTGCATGGCTTGCTCTTAAATTCCTGCGTCGGTTTCACTGCTTTTCCGCAGGCTTTGACGGCATCTTTCTCGTTGCAACAGCTATTGCGGCGTATGCACTGCCGCAGCTTATCGGCGGCAACGGATATCTTTCCGCATATATCACCGGTATCGTTCTCGGAAATTCGCGCCTTCGCGGTAAAACGGCGCTCGTAAACTTCTTTGACGGCATGACCGGTCTTATGCAGATGCTTCTGTTTTTCCTTCTCGGACTTCTCGCCTTCCCGTCACAGCTTCCGGCAATTGCACCAAAAGCACTCTGCATCGCGCTTTTTATAACGCTTGTTGCCCGACCGATTGCATCTGCGCTTATTCTTTTTCCGTTCCGCGCACGCCTCGGACAGATAGCTGTTGTTTCGTGGGCAGGGCTTCGCGGTGCAGCAAGTATCGTTTTTGCAATAGTTGCGGTTTTAGACCCTGCAGTTATGTCGCATGACATTTTCCATCTTGTTTTCTTCATCGTCCTGTTCTCAATTCTCGTTCAGGGAACGCTTCTGCCTCAGGTTGCCTCTCTTTTTAAAATGACAGACAGCTCAAGCGATGTTATGAAAACTTTTACCGACTATACCGCCGACAACCCCGTTAGATTTATCCGCTTTAAGATACGAGAGGGGCACCCGTGGGCGAACGCGGAAATACGAAGCATTACGCTTCCTCCGGATACGCTTTTAGTTCTCGTTATCCGCGGAAAGCGTAAAATAATTCCCAATGGCAAGCTGAAGCTTTTACCCGGCGATAAGATCATTTTAAGCGGCAAGGCCATCGGTCATATAGACGGCATAAACCTTTACGAAAAGGTTCTCACACACGGAGATGCATGGGTTGATATGCCAATTTCACGCATCCGTACCGGCAGTGATTTGATTATAATGATAAAGCGCGGAGATAAGGTTATCATCCCGCGCGGAAGCGTTAAGCTCCGCGACGGTGACACGCTCGTCATAAACGACGCTTCCCACGTAAACGAAGCATGGGAATCCAGCGACGCGGAGATATAATAGAAAAGCAAATAACACACAAAATCGCCTCCTGCAAGTTGCAGGAGGCGATAAATGATTTATTCAGTTGGTTCTTACTTAAGGTTGAACCATGCTTTCTTGCCGAGGTAGATTGTGATTTTACTCGGTTGTAGTGGTGAATTTATAGTGATAATTGTTTGAATATCGTTATAACGGTTTTGCAAACATCCTCAAAAGTGATATCGGAAGCATAGTCAAAATCTTTCCTATACTTCGTCCAAAAGCCTTGCATTTGTTCGCTGCTTAACACATTGGCTGTAATCTTTTCGTAGTTCTTCATAACATCGAAAGACCCTCTTTTGTCCGCTGTCTGCCGTAAAGCCTGTGAAAGTATCTCCATATTACATTCGCTGCCACGCAAGGTATAAAGGATATGTATGTCGTAGAAATCTCTTGGTCTTGTGTTTGCTATACCTCTTGAAATAACCGTTTCCAATTTTTCTGCAATTACTGTTTCAAGGTTGTATGCCAATACGCTAATACTGCGGTCATCAAAAAGAAGTTTGAAAGTGTAAGAAATTTCTCTCGGTGTAATTTTATCTCCTGTTGTAACATCAACCGTAAGAGGAACGGAAAGCGGCGGATAGCTTGCTTTTAAGTGTACCCGATAGCCCGGATATTCGTCACCTTCACGGATTTCGCCTATGTTGCAGATTTGAAAGCTTACATCGTCCTCAACCGGTATTGCACAAACATCAGTAAATATCTTTTTCAGATTCTCTTTGTTGAGATCAAATCCTTTAATTGTTGTATCCAAATCCATCGTTGTTCTTGTATCAAGCCCGACAATGGCAGATATAAGGAAGCCACCTTTTAGTATAAAATTATTTCTGTAGTCTGATAATGATATGCGTTCAAGCAATCTTTCAAGCATATAGTTCTGCATAACAAGCTGTGCGGATATATTCTTTTCCACTGCCTTGTTTTTGATAAATGCTTTAAGTTGCATTGCATTTTTTGTAATCACAGCAGCACCTCCATATAGTTTAGTATTTTTTTCTTTACCTTTAACCTTTCAGCATACTCAAATAGTAAATTGATATTTTTTTCTGTGCTCTGCGCGTATTTTTTCATAGCCGCGTTTACAATTTGAACATCGCAGGCATTGTTTCCCTTAACAATATCACACAGCGTTTTTTCAATGTTGTAAATTGCTATATTGTTTCCGCAAGGAGATTTAGCCTGTGTAATTCCTAAATTATAAACATCTGCCACAGAATATCTGGCAATTACATTTTCTGTTTTAAGAGAGGCAGAATGATATCCGTAATTAAATGTCATAGTATATTTTGCCGGCGTTCGGTCAGAATATCCGTGTATATACAGCGCTGTTTCGTGTGAAAAAATTCCTTTTGAATATTTGCATTGCAAAATATACATTTCATCTTCAAAAGCATTGCTGCTGACATAAATTCCCCTACTGACAAATTCCAGCTCTCCGCGGTCACACAGCTGTTTTAAATACAATCTCGGTATACCTTCTTTGGTAAGCATAGCAGAGGTAACAACACCGTTATGCTCGTCCATAATTTTTCTAACTTTTTCAATATGCGTCATTCTAAACACCACCTCATACAATTACACTACATATTATAACATAGTTTAGTGTATTTGTATATAGTTTTTTGTAAGTCCTCCCCTCCATACCACACAAAATCGCCTCCTGCAAATTGCAGGAGGCGATAAAGTTTTATTATTCAGTTGGTTCTTACTTAAGGTTGAACCATGCTTTCTTGCCGAGGTAGATTGCGCTGTCGCCAAGCTCTTCCTCAATGCGGAGAAGCTGGTTGTACTTTGCAACACGGTCTGTACGGCTCGGTGCGCCGGTCTTGATCTGACCTGCGTTGAGAGCAACAGCGATGTCAGCGATTGTTGTATCCTCAGTCTCACCGGAGCGGTGGGAAACAACAGCAGTGTAACCTGCGCGGTTAGCCATCTGGATAGCATCGAGAGTCTCTGTGAGAGAGCCGATCTGGTTAACCTTGATGAGGATGGAGTTACCTACGCCGAGGTCAATACCCTTGGAGAGGCGCTCAACGTTTGTAACAAAGAGGTCGTCACCAACGAGCTGAACCTTAGAGCCGATAGCCTTTGTGAGCATGCCCCATGCTTCCCAGTCTTCCTCTGCAACGCCGTCTTCGAGGGAGATGATCGGGTACTTGCTTGTGAGGTTCTTCCAGTAGTTTACGAGCTGCTGCTTTGTCATCTTCTTCTTTGCCTTCGGGAGGAGGTATGTGCCGTCTTCCTGATACCACTCAGAGGATGCAGCGTCGATAGCGATCATAAAGTCATCGCCCGGACGGAAGCCTGCGCGCTCAACAGCGTCAAGGATAACCTTGATAGCGTCCTCATCCTTCTTAAGGTTCGGAGCAAAGCCGCCTTCGTCGCCGACAGCAGTTGTCATACCCATCTCGCTGAGAACCTTCTTGAGGTTGTGGAAAACTTCTGTACACCAGCGAAGTGCTTCAGAGAAGCTCGGTGCGCCAACCGGCATGATCATGAATTCCTGAATGTCAACGTTGTTGGATGCGTGTGCACCACCGTTGAGGATGTTCATCATCGGAACCGGAAGAGTCTTAGCATTTACGCCGCCGATGTATGTGTAAAGCGGCATCTGGAGAGCTTCTGCAGCTGCCTTTGCAACAGCCATAGAAGTACCGAGGATAGCGTTTGCGCCAAACTTTGTCTTGTTCGGTGTGCCGTCAAGCTCGATCATTGTGCGGTCGATTTCAACCTGATCGAGAGCGTTCATACCGATGATTGCTTCTGCAATGTCGTTGTTTACAGCATCAACAGCCTTGTAAACGCTCTTGCCCATAAACTTAGACTTGTCACCGTCGCGAAGCTCGCAAGCTTCAAAGATACCTGTGGATGCACCGGACGGAACAGCCGCACGGCCCATGTATGTGTTGACACCGTCGTCAACATAAACATCAACCTCAACCGTGGGATTGCCGCGGGAGTCGATGACCTGACGTCCTACGACGTCAACGATTTCTGCAAATTTTTTCATTTTTGTTTTCTCCTTTTCGTAATTTTTTATGTGAAAATTTATTCGACAATAAGTGATTCGCCCGTCATTTCATCGGGCTTTGCAAGACCTAAGAGGTCAAGCATCGTCGGTGCAATATCGCAGAGCTTTCCGTCGCGGAGCGTTACGTTTGCGCCTACAATGCAGAAAGGAACCTCGTTTGTGGTATGAGCGGTAAACGGAGATGCACCGTCATCATCAATCATCTTATCCGCATTGCCGTGGTCAGCGGTAAGAATGCTTACGCCGCCGATATTGCGCATAGCCTCTACAACGCGTCCGACGCAGGAATCAACGGTTTCTACCGCTGTTTTTGCTGCATCAAATACACCTGTGTGACCAACCATATCGCAGTTTGCGTAATTGAGTATGATAACATCGTACTTTCCGGATGCAATTGCCTCAAGCACCTTTTCGGTAACCTCCGGTGCGCTCATTTCCGGCTGAAGGTCATACGTTGCAACCTTCGGGGAGTTGACGAGAATTCTGTCCTCCCCCTCATACATCTTCTCAACACCGCCGTTGAAGAAGAATGTAACGTGAGCGTACTTCTCTGTCTCCGCAATACGAAGCTGAGAAATACCAAGTGAGCTTATATATTCACCGAATGTGTTATCAAGGCTCTCAGGAGCGAATGCAACACGAACATTAGGCATATTGGCATCATACTGCGTCATGCAGACGTAGAAAACCTTTTTGAATCTTTCGCCACGGTCGAAACCGTCAAACGCATCATCCACAAAAGTTCTTGTTATCTCACGCGCGCGGTCAGGGCGGAAGTTGAAGAAGATAATTGAGTCGTTTTCAGAAAGACCCGGATATCCTGCACATACCGTAGGCTCGACAAACTCATCCGTTTTGCCGTCCTCATATGACTTTTTAACCGCCTCTGCCGCATTATCGGTGCTCTCGCCCTCGGCAAAAACGATTGCGCGGTAAGCTTTTTCAACTCTGTCCCAACGGTTGTCGCGATCCATTGCAAAGTATCTTCCCATAAGGGTTGATACAGCACCTACGCCGATTTCAGCACACTTTTCCATTGCCTCGCGGACAAATCCCTCGCCTGATGTGGGAGAAACGTCGCGCCCGTCGAGGAAGCAGTGGAGATATACCTTCTCCACACCAAGCTTTTTTGCAAGGCGCAAAAGTCCCCAGACATGAGTGTTGTGGCTGTGAACGCCGCCGTCGGACATAAGCCCCATAAGATGGAGCGCAGTACCGTTTACTTTGCAATTTTCACACGCGGCAACGAGCTCGCGGTTTTCAAAAAAGCTGCCGTCGTCAATTGCACAGGAGATTCTCGGAAGATCCTGGAACACAACACGGCCTGCGCCGATGTTTGTGTGGCCTACCTCGGAATTTCCCATCTGCCCGTCGGGAAGACCGACCGCAAGGCCGGATGCGCGGAGCGCGCTTTTGGGATTCTCGGCAAAAATTTTGTCAAGGTTCGGGGTAGCGGCACGGCTTATTGCGTTGCCATCCCCTTCCGGAGCGTTGCCGAAGCCGTCCATTATGATAAGAGTAATAGGTGTTTTACTTCTGTTCATATCATTTATTGATTTGCCGCATTGATTACAGCGACAAAATCCTCCGTCTTAAGAGATGCACCGCCGATGAGACCGCCGTCAACGTCAGGCATAGAGAGAAGCTCTGCTGCGTTCTTCGGGTTCATCGAGCCGCCGTACTGAATGGTAACCGAGCGTGCAACTCTTGCGCCGTATTTTGCACGGATAACCGAGCGGATGAGGCCGCAAACCTCATTTGCCTGCTCAGCAGTTGCAGTCTTACCGGTACCTATAGCCCAGATGGGCTCATATGCGAAAATAATCTTCCTTACCTTTTCGGCAGGGATATCTGCAAGGGCAATTTTCACCTGCATTGCGATATGCTCATCCGTAACGTCATACTCGCGCTGCTCGAGTGTTTCACCGACGCATACGATCGGACGAAGACCTGTTTCAAGAGCCTTCTTAACCTTGAGGTTTACGGTCTTATCTGTTTCAGCGTAATATTCGCGGCGTTCGCTGTGTCCGATAACAACATATTTTACACCGAGCTCGCGGAGCATTTCTGCGGATACCTCACCGGTAAATGCGCCTTTTTCTTCATAGTGCATATTCTGTGCCGCAACGCCGATCTTTGCATCTCTTGAGCAGCGGCATGCCACAGGAAGGTCAACAAACGGTACGCAGAGAACAACGTCACACCATTTCTGCTTTCCACAGGTAGCTTTGAGCTCTTCAAACATTTTCTTCGTCTCTGCAGGGGTCTTGTTCATCTTCCAGTTGCCTGCGATAATTGTCTTGCGATATTTTCTGTTCATTGTGTTTCTCCTTAATCTATGTCAAACGCTTATACGTCAATAATACTTACTTATCTTCGAGGCATGCAATACCCGGAAGTGCGATACCCTCGAGGAACTCAAGGCTTGCGCCGCCGCCTGTAGAGATGTGTGTCATCTTCTTGGCAAAGCCGAGTTTCTTAACAGCTGCTGCACTGTCACCGCCGCCGACGATGGAGATAGAGCCGCTTTCCGCAACAGCAGAGCATACTGCCTCTGTTCCCTTAGCAAACTTTTCAAACTCAAAAACACCCATAGGACCGTTCCAGATAACGGTGCCTGCGCTCTTTATTGCATCGGAGAATGCCTTGACAGTATCGGGACCGATGTCAAGCCCCATCCATCCGTCCGGAATTTCCTTTGTCGGAACAACCTTGCTTTCTGCATCTGCAGCAAACTTTTCTGCAACGACAGTATCTGTCGGGAGAAGGAAGTTTACGCCCTTTTCTTCTGCCTTCTTAATCATCTCGCGTGCATAATCGAGACGGTCATCCTCACAGAGGGATGTGCCGATGCTTCCGCCTGCAGCCTTTGCAAAGGTATATGCCATACCGCCGCCGATAATGAGAGTGTCAACCTTTTCAAGGAGGTTGTTGATAACGCCGAGCTTATCGGAAACCTTTGCGCCGCCGAGGATTGCAACAAACGGACGCTTCGGATTTGAAAGAGCCTGACCCATAATTCCGATTTCCTTGCCGATAAGATATCCGCAAACAGCCGGAAGG
The DNA here is from genome assembly GCA_015068085.1 of Oscillospiraceae bacterium. Lineage (GTDB taxonomy): Bacteria > Bacillota > Clostridia > Oscillospirales > JAAYXM01 > SIG480. The sequence continues at coordinate 59,508 of SVLF01000001.1, read as the reverse complement.
TAATCTGCAACACCCGCAGTGGAAGCATGCGCGCGGTGAGCCGTACCGAATGCGTCATTTACATAAAGCTCTGCAAGGGATGCAAGCTCCTTTGCAAAAGCCGGATCGTTCTTTTCTTCTTCCTTGTGGTAACGGACATTTTCAAGAAGCATAACTTCGCCGTCGGAAAGAGAAGCCGCAAGTGCCTTTGCGCTTTCGCCGATAACATCGGAAGCCATCTTCACTTCGATGCCGAGATGCTCGGAAAGGCGAGCTGCAACCGGAGCAAGGGAGAACTTCGGATTGACCTCACCCTTCGGACGTCCGAGGTGAGAGCAAAGAATGACGCGAGCGCCGTTCTCGATAAGATATTTGATTGTAGGAAGTGCGGCAACGATGCGCTTATCATCTGTGATAGCACCTGTGTCATCCTGCTTGACGTTGAAGTCACAACGGACGAGGACACGCTTGCCGCGGGGGTTTATGTCTTCGATTGTCTTTTTGTTGTAGTTCATAATATATACCTCCGTAATTAATTTTATTGTTATTTAATTGTCATACTATATATTATAACACATAATACACGAGTATTACACTGTTATTTTAACTATATTTAAGTATTTTCATAACATTTTTTTGTGATTTTGCAAAAATCTTTATTATTCGACGATGTTGTGAAGCTGCCCCGTCATCTGCATATTTTCAAAGCCGACACACCGCAAAGCTTCATATATAATAACAGCAACGGAGTTCGACAGGTTAAGTGACCGCAACGTCGGAAGCATCGGAATACGGATACACGTATCCGCGTTTTTTGCGAGAAGAGGCTCGGGAAGTCCTTTTGTTTCCTTACCGAAGATGAAATAATCCCCCTCGCAGTACTTAAAATCAGTATAAGTATGCGATGCCTTCGTCGTGCAAAAAAAGAAACGACCATCGGCATTCTTTTCAAAGAAATCGTCAATGCTGTCATACAGCGTAATGTCAAGGTGTTTCCAGTAGTCAAGTCCGGCACGTTTGAGCTGGCGGTCGGAAATGTCAAAACCAAGAGGGCGGACAAGATGAAGTGCCGCGCCCGTAACGGCACAAGTGCGCGAGATGTTGCCCGTATTCGCGGGAATCTCAGGCTCTACAAGAACAATATTGAACACAGGCGCACCTCCGTAAGATTTCACGCGCCGCGCCACGCGGTTTTCCCGCGAGTCCGACACCGTATTATTTTATGACATTTTTACAAATTTTGCAAGACTTTTTTGGAGATTTAAGAAAAAAACGGCGAATTTTTTTCAAAATTCATCCAAACAATAAATTATTGATAAATCAAGCGCTTTTTTCGCAAAAAATCATTGACAAACGAACTTTACGGTGGTATAATTTTTTAAAACCATGAAAAAGGAAGTAATTAATATGGCAATCACTGCATCCGTTTCTGCAATATTTTACTACTTTTACTTTTACTTTTTTAACTTTAAAAAGTAAAAGTGATTTCTGGTGCTTAAAAAGTTTTTGAATTTGAAAGCTTTGCAGTAGATATCACTACTGCAAAGCTTTTTTTGTTGGAGGTAATGAAAATGATAGCAGTTCTCAGACGCGATGTTCCCCAGGCGCAGGTGGATAATCTTATAGCGTGGCTCAATGAACAAAATATACAGGTCCACGTGTCGAAGGGCGAATATCAGACGGTCCTCGGCTTTATCGGAGACACAACAAATATTGATATAGAGCTTATTGAAGGGCTTGACATCATTCAGAATGTAACACGTATAACAGAACCGTTCAAAAGCGCAAACCGCAAATTCCATCCGGAAAACACGGTCGTCGATATCGGCGGTGTGAAAATAGGCGGTGGGAATTTCGCCCTTATCGCGGGTCCCTGCTCCGTCGAGAGCGAGGAGCAGATTCTCGGCATCGCCCACGCAGTAAAAGCATCGGGCGCAACACTTCTCCGCGGCGGCGCATTCAAACCGAGAACAAGCCCTTATGACTTCCAGGGACTTAAAGCCGAGGGGATTGACTTCCTTCTGGAAGCAAAAGAAGAAACAGGAATGCCTATCGTTACGGAAATTATGAACGCAAACCACCTTTCACTTTTTGAAAACGTGGATGTCATTCAGGTCGGCGCGCGCAATATGCAGAATTTCGAGCTTTTAAAGGAGCTTGGGAAAACAAACAAAACCATTCTTTTAAAGCGCGGACTTGCAAACACGTTAAAAGAGCTTCTTATGAGCGCGGAGTATATAATGGCAGGCGGCAATGAAAATATCATCCTCTGCGAACGCGGAATACGCACATTTGAAACATACACCCGCAACACACTTGACCTTTCCGCCGTTCCGATGCTCAAAGAGCTTTCGCATCTTCCGGTTGTTGTTGACCCAAGCCACGCAAGCGGCATCTCACGCCTTGTAAAGCCAATGGCTCTTGCCGCGGCGGCGTGCGGTGCAGACGGGCTTATGATAGAGGTTCACAACGATCCCAAGCGCGCGCTGTGTGACGGCGCGCAATCGCTCACTCCCGAGCAGTTTGACGATGTTGCAAAAGCAGTCTTTGCCGTTCGCAAGGCGGTGGAATTATGACGATAGGCGTCGTAGGGCTCGGTCTCATCGGCGGCTCGCTTGCAAAAGCGTTTAAGTTCAACACCGATTACACCGTCTATGCATATGACATCGACGAGGTTTCATACAAGCGCGCCGTGCTTGTAAACGCAGTTGACGGCAAGCTCACCGATGAAGCACTTTCAGAGTGTGATTTTATCTTTGTTGCTCTTTACCCGCAGGCGACCCTTGATTATATGAAGCAACACGCACATCTTATAAAAAAAGAAGCAATAGTAATCGACTGTTGCGGCGTAAAAGAGTTTGTTTGCCCGACGCTTTTCGCACTTGCGGAAAAACACGGCTTTCACTACATCGGCGGACACCCCATGGCAGGACGCCAGTTTTCCGGCTTCCGCTATGCCGAGGTGAACCTCTTCCGCGGAGCGTGTATGATTCTCGTTCCTAAACCCGGAGAGGATATTGCTCTTCTTGAAAAGGCTAAAAAGTGCCTTGTCCGCGCAGGCTTCGCCCATGTCACGGTAACAAGCGCAGAGCAACATGATGAGATCATTGCATACACCTCCCAGCTCGCCCACGTTGTTTCAAACGCATATGTGAAATCCCCCCGTGCCGAAGCGCACAAGGGTTTTTCCGCAGGGAGCTATAAAGACCTGACGCGTGTTGCAAAGCTTTCGGAAAAAATGTGGACGGAGCTTTTTCTTGAAAACCGCGGAAATCTTATTTCCGAGCTTGATTTTATTATAGATTCACTTACAGAATACCGCGACGCGCTCGCAGAAAACGATGAAGAGCGTCTTATGTCCCTTCTCCGCGAGGGGCGTATGCGGAAAGAAAGGATAGATGAAGAGTGGAGAGAATTAGAATAGATGCCTCACGGTGTTATGATGTCATTATAGGCGGAGGGGTTCTCTCCCGTATCGGCGAGCTTACCGCTTCTCTTGTAAAAGGAAGACGGTGCGCCGTTGTATCGGACGATACAACTCACCGCCTGTTTTTTGACGACGTGCGTGAACTGCTTGAAAATTCCGGTTTTTCTGTTTCTGACTTTGTTATCCCACACGGAGAAGAGTCAAAAAGCACGGAAAACTACATAAAGCTGCTCGAATTTCTCGCAGACCAAGGGCTCACGCGTGCCGACTGCGTTGTTGCTCTCGGCGGAGGAGTTGTGGGGGATCTTACCGGGTTTGCCGCCGCAAGCTTTTTGCGCGGAATTTCATTTGTACAGATACCGACAACCCTTCTCTCTGCAGTTGACTCTTCCGTCGGCGGAAAAACTGCAATAAATCTCCGCGCAGGAAAAAATCTCGCCGGAGCCTTCTATCAGCCAAGCCTTGTCCTCTGCGATACGGAGATAATAAAAAATCTCCCGGAAGATATCTTCTCCGATGGGATGGCAGAGGTTATAAAATACGGAGCACTCGGAAGCTGGCAGATTCTCAACCTCTGTCATATGGGTGCACACGAGCATCTTGAAGAGCTTATCGCCGAGTGCATCCGCATAAAACGCGATATCGTGGCTCAGGATGAATTTGATCTGGGAATTCGCCAGCTTCTCAATCTCGGTCATACTCCCGCTCATTCAATTGAGAAGCTCTCGGGCTTTGAAATTTCTCACGGTCGTGCCGTCGCAATCGGCATGTGCCTTATGGCGCGCGCCGCAGAACATCTTCTTCTTTGCGCTGCCGGCGTTGCCGAAGAAATAGAGGAGCTTTGCAGAAAATATTCGCTGCCAACGGAATGCATGTATGACGCAGAGTCTCTTGCACACTATGCAATGTCCGACAAAAAGCGAAGCTCCGGAAAGATAACACTTGTTTTTCCTTTTGTACGCGGAAAAAGCGAGCTTCATACATTTGATATCAACGAACTCCGCGGCATTTTTGAAAAAGGATTTCTCCCGGCAATCTCCGAGATGTTTTAGCTTATGAATTTTTCCAGGAAAGAAGAATTAATTTATGATTGCAGAAATAACCTGCCCTTCCCCCTCCGGCGAAATTGAGGTAATTCCTTCAAAATCCGTGGCACACAGACTTCTCATCTGTGCCGCCCTTTCCGATAAACCCACGGAAATTGTCTGCCCTGCCGAAAGCCTTGATATCGCCGCTACCGCCCGATGCCTTAGCTCCCTCGGCGCAGAAATAAAAAATCAGGATGGTGTGTATTCCGTGTCTCCGATAAAGAGACGCACTGAAGCTTTTCTCTCCTGCGGAGAAAGCGGTTCTACGCTCCGTTTTCTCATTCCCGTTGCCGCAGCACTCGGGGGAGATGTTACTTTCACAGGCGAGGGACGCCTTCCCGAAAGACCCGTTTCTCCACTGGTTGAATGTCTTTCCTTGCGCGGGGCTTCCATAGATTATAACGGAACTCTTCCGCTTACTGCTCACGGCGGACTTCGCGGCGGCAGGTTCACTTTGCCGGGCAATATAAGCTCGCAGTTTATTTCCGGTCTCATCTTCGCTCTTCCGCTTCTTGAAGAGAACAGCGAGATTGATATAACAGGAAAAATCGAATCACTTTCATACATAAAAATGACGCTTGACGCGGTTCATACATTCGGGATAAAAGCCGAAATGGACGGCAATAAAATAAAAATCCCCGGAAATCAGAAATATATCTCACCGGGAAGACTTACGGTTGAAGGCGACTGGTCAAATGCCGCATTCTGGCTCTGCCTCGGCGCTCTGTCTGAAGAAGGAATTACGGTGCACGGGCTGAAGTATGACAGCGTGCAGGGTGACCGTGCCGTCATTGACATTCTCACCCGTTTCGGCGCAGAGGTTACGCGTAGCGATGCCGGTATCACAGTCAGAAAAAAGCCTCTTTCTGCTGTAAGAATTGATGCATCCGAAATCCCTGACCTTGTCCCGGTTCTTTCGGTTGTTGCTGCCGTTTCAAACGGCGAAACCAGAATAACGGGTGCCGGAAGACTTCGCATAAAAGAAAGCGACAGGATTGAATCCACCGTAAATATGCTTTTATCTCTCGGCGCCTACGCAGAAGCCGAACCGAATGGGATACGCATTTTCGGCAAAAAGAAGCTTTCCGGAGGGCGAGTTAATTCTGAAAACGACCACAGAATAGCAATGAGCGCCGCAATCGCCGCCGCGGCAAGCGACGGTGCGGTTACGGTACACGGTGCGGAGGCAGTGAGAAAATCCTACGGCGATTTTTATGAAAAATACGCACACCTCGGCGCTGTCATAAATAAAAAGGAGGAATAGAAAATGTCCTCGGTTATCGGTGAAAAATTAAGAATTTCAATCTTCGGTCAGTCACATTCCGAGGCAATCGGCGTTGTGATTGACGGATTGCCTGCAGGAGTTGCAATTGATGAGGAGGAGCTTCTCGCGTTTATGACGCGGCGCGCTCCCGGGCGCGGTGCGCATACTACGTCAAGAAGCGAGGCGGACAAGCCTCGGTTTCTTTCCGGTGTTGCAGACGGTTTCACCTGCGGAAGCCCTGTATGCGCAATCATCGAAAACACCAACACGCGCTCGAAGGATTATTCAAACCTGCGTGAAATTCCACGGCCCGGACATGCTGATTTTACTGCATTTGTAAAATACGGTAACTTCCACGACATCCGCGGCGGCGGGCATTTTTCAGGGCGTCTCACCGCGTGCCTTTGCATTGCCGGTGGAATCTGCCTTCAATATCTTAAAACTCGCGGTATAAACATCGCGGCGCACGCGCTGGAGATTGCCGGCGTTTCCGATCGTCCGTTTTCTCCCGTTAAACCGGAAATCACGTCCGTTCTGCACAGTGAGCCCATTTCTGTACTTGATAAAAATGCAGGAGAGCGGATGATGGAGGAAATCATAAAAGCAAAAAGTGACCTTGACAGCGTCGGCGGCATCGTTGAATGTGCAATATGTGGCGTTCCCGCGGGGTATGGGGACCCGATGTTTGACGGAGTTGAAAATATCCTGTCACGTATTATATTCGGCATTCCCGCAGTAAAAGGTATTGAGTTCGGCGCGGGGTTCAGCGCGGCAAGAATGCGCGGAAGCGAATGCAACGATGCATTTTTTATGGACGGGGATGCTGTGAGAACGAAAACAAATAACCACGGCGGTGCTCTTGGTGGAATCACCTCCGGAATGCCCGTTATATTCCGCGCGGCAATAAAGCCTACGCCGTCCGTTGCAAGAATGCAGGAGAGCGTTTCTCTGACGGAGCGAAAGGACACGCCGCTTGAGATAGTCGGACGTCACGACCCCTGCATTGTTCCGCGCGCTGTACCGGTAATTGAAGCCGCAGCTGCGATTGCAATCTGTGATATGATATTGTAAAAAATGCAAAAGTACGATTTGAAAGGAAATGATGGAAATGGATATCAATGAACTGCGCAAGGATATAGACAGAATAGACAAAGAGCTTGTTTCCCTTGTCCGGGAGAGAATGGAAACTGCAGCAAAGATCGGGCAGTATAAGCGCGAAAACAATTTACCGGTTTACGACCCGGCACGCGAGCGCGAGCTTTTTTCAAAAGTCGGAGAAATGGCGGGCGAGGAATTTTCCTCTTACACGCGCGTGCTTTACTCCACAATGACCGATATTTCGCGCTCGTATCAACGCAAGCTTATGGGCAGAAAAAGCGGGCTTGCCGAGCGTATGCAGGCGGCAATTGACGGCACGGATAAGCTCTTTCCGCAGGGCAGCGTTGTTGCCTGTCAGGGCGTTGAGGGCGCGTATTCACAGCTTGCGTGCGAAAAGCTTTTCAAAAACCCGAGCATAATGTATTTCGGAAGCTTCGAAGACGTTTTCCGTGCAGTTGACAAAAAGCTCTGCCGCTATGGCGTACTCCCGATTGAAAACAGTACCGCCGGCTCGGTCAATAAAATCTATGACCTTATGGCAAAATTCAAGTTCCATATAGTTCGCAGTGCCCGCATTCAGGTAGGCCACGCACTTCTCGCACGCCGAGGCACGGAAATGAGCAACATAAAAGAAATCTTTTCTCATGAGCAGGCTATAAACCAGTGCAGTGAGTTTCTTTCTGCGCATAAGGATATAAAGATTACGGTATGTGAAAACACCGCGGTCGCCGCGCGAATGGTCTCAGAAAGCGGCAGAGATGACATCGCGGCGCTCTCCTCTCCCGGATGCGCAGAGCTTTATGACCTTGCAACTCTTTACGATAACGTTTGCGACCACATAGGAAACTACACGCGCTTTATCTGTATTTCGAAAAACCTTGAAATTTATCCCGGTGCAGACAGGACAAGCATTATGATGAAAATCCCGCATAAGCCCGGCTCTCTCTATCGCATTATGGCGCGCTTCAATGCTCTCGGAATAAACCTTGAGAAGCTTGAAAGCCGACCGAAGCCCGGCTCTGATTTTGAATTCATGTTCTACTTTGACATAGGCGCTTCCATTTACTCTCCCGAGCTTTTTGAGCTTATATGCGAGCTTGAGGATGACCTTGACGGATTTAAATACTTCGGAAGCTACACGGAAATTATGTAATAATGGGTATCGGGCGCACCCGTGTTTGCGCCCGATACAATTTTTCCGAATTATACGGAATGTTTTTTGTTTTTTCATAAATTTTTCGTAAAAAAAGAGGAAAAATAAAATATTCGGCGTATAATACTTATACAGAGGTATTGATATTTTCTCTTATGAGGTGATGACATTATGAACATCCGCCAACTTGAAGAAGAGCGCGAAAGGCGAGACTTTTCCGGGTTTGCGTGTCTGTCTGAAAACAGCCGCGGAAGAAAACGCCCGGAGGAGCCGTGCGATATCCGAACCTGCTTTATGCGTGACCGCGACCGGATTATTCATTCCAAGTCCTTCCGCCGCTTAAAGCATAAAACGCAGGTGTTTATCTCCCCTGAAGGAGACCACTACCGCACACGTCTCACTCACACGCTTGAGGTTTCCGGCATTGCGCGGACAATCGCACGCGCGCTGCATCTTAACGAGAACCTGTGCGAAGCAATTGCAATGGGACATGATCTCGGTCACACCCCCTTCGGACACGGCGGTGAACGCGAGCTTTCTGCTATCACAGACGGAAGATTTTCACACAATCTGCAAAGTGTGCGCGTTGCCGAGCGCATTGAGCGCAACGGCCGCGGTCTGAATCTTACGCACGAGGTTCTTAACGGCATCGCCTGCCACAGCGGTGATAAAACAGCCGAAACGCTTGAAGGGAAAATTGTTGCGCTGTCCGACAGGATAGCATATATAAATCATGACATTGACGATGCCTGCCGCGGCGGGATGCTCCATGAAAGCGATATCCCCGGCGAGTTTAAAGATATTCTCGGTCATCGCCACAGCAAGCGCATTAACACGCTTGTTCTCGATACAATCTCAGCAAGCGAGGGCAAAGGCGACATTCTCATGTCCGATGAAGTTCACAAGGCGATGATGGGTCTTCGCACGTTTATGTTTGAACGTGTTTACCGCGCAGATTACGCACTCCGTCAGGAAGAAAAGGTCCGTGGTATGATCTTCAAGCTTTATGAATATTACAGCCGTGATATCGACCGTCTTCCCGAGGAGTATCGCTTCATCGCAGAGGAGGACGGAACAGAAGCGGCAGTCTGTGACTTTATCGCGTGTATGACAGACAGATATGCGCTGAACAAATACAGCGAGCTGTTTCTGCCAATATCCTGGAGCCATATATAGTGCAAAAGCCTGCAGGCTTCTGCAGTGAATAGTGAAAAATGAAGAACTATTGTGTTTTCGCCTTGCGAAAACGAATTAACATAAAATCGCAAAACGATCAGTAAGGAAGTGAAAAACTGTGGCGTATCCGCGCGAATTTATGGACGAGCTTCTCGCCCGAAGTGACATTGTTTCTGTTGTGTCACGATATGTTTCCCTCTCACGGCGCGGCTCAGGAAACCTCGGGCTGTGTCCGTTCCACAACGAAAAAACACCGTCGTTTCATGTGTCGTCGGACAAGCAGTTTTTTCACTGCTTCGGCTGCGGTGCAGGCGGAGATGTTATTTCCTTTGTTATGAAAATAGAAAATCTGGATTTTCCGGATGCCGTGGCAAAGCTTGCCGAATGGGCAGGAATGGAAATTCCGCAGTCCGATTACGGCGCAGGCGAGCGAAACCTTCGCCGCCGTGCGGAAGAGGCATGCCGCGATGCCGCGCGCTTTTTCCACGAAAAGCTGCGCGAAGATAAAGGCGCAGATGCAAGAGGATATCTTCTCGGGCGCGGTCTCTCTCCCGCAACAATAACGCGCTTTGGGCTCGGATATTCTCCCAATGCATGGACCGGGCTTTTAGATGCGCTCACCGCGAAGGGATACACAAAGGCAGAGCTTCTTGAGGCAGGACTTATAATTACCAATGAAAAAGGCAGAGTGTATGATCGCTTCAGGGACCGTGCGATGTTCCCGATAATAAATGTCCGCGGAACGGTTATCGGCTTCGGCGGACGCATTATGGGCAACGGCGAGCCGAAATACTTAAATTCTCCCGAATCCTCCGTTTTTAATAAAAGAAAAAATCTGTATGCTTTGAACATAGCTAAGTCAAGCCGTGCGGATTATATGATTCTTGCCGAAGGATATATGGACGTTATTGCCCTGCATCAGGCGGGCTTTGACAGCGCCGTTGCATCGCTCGGCACCGCACTTACGGATGAACAGGCTCATCTTATTTCAAAATATAAAAGCCGTGTTGTCATAGCATATGACTCTGACAAAGCCGGCCGCTCCGCAACAGAGCGTGCAATTGACATTCTGAAAAAAGCGGGGTTGGATGTCCGTGTAATCGTTATGACCGGTGCTAAAGACCCGGACGAGTTTATAAAAAAATTCGGGCGGGAAAAGTATGCAAAGCTTATAGAAAACGCGCTTTCTTCCGCAGAATACCGCCTTGCAGCGGCGCGTCAGGAGCTGGATCTCTCCGATGATAAACAGAGGGTTGCATATATCAAGTCTGCGGTCGGTCAGCTTGCGCGAATGCAAAGCACAATCGAGCGCGAAATTTACGCAGGGCGCGTTGCGCAGGAAACTAACGTCACACGTGACGCTATCCTTCAGGAGGCAGAACGCGAACGAAAGCGGCTGATACGTGAGAAAAAGCGCGAAACGGAAAGAAAAATTCTCGATCCCGTAAGCTCAATTATGCCGCGCGAACGCTCGGAGCGGTATACAAATCCGCACTCGGCAATCGCGGAAGAAGCACTGCTGACTGTGTGTATGTCAGACACAAAGCTCTGCTCCGGAGTTTCAGAACGCATCTCAGGAAGCATGTTTTCTTCGCCGCTGCTCGGCCGTGCATTTGATATTGTCTGTGCGCGCACACGCGAGGGAGCAGAAACGGATATGAGCGTTTTTTCCGAAAACTTTTCAGAAAGCGAAAACGCGCATCTCGCCGCCGTCCTTGCCCGCAATGCAGAAAAAAGCGCAGACGCGGCAGATGACTACATTGACATAATACAGGGCGAAAACATAAAAAGCGAGGGAAAACTAAGCGATGAGGCGATTCTCGCCGCCGCAGAATACTACAGAAAAAAGAAGGGGTTAAACAATGGATAAGGAAAATAACGAAAAAGTAACAACCGCACAGGAAAAAAAGCAGATTCTCCGCGAGCTTATCGAAACAGGTAAAAAGCGCGGAAAGCTCTCACAGAAAGAGCTTATGGATGTTGCCGCAGAGCTTGAAATGAACTCCGATCAGATTGAAAAGCTTTACGACACGCTTGAACACCTTGGGATCGAGCTTCCGCTTGAGGAATTTATTCAGGATCTTCCTCCTGAAGATGATTTTCTTGAGGATATCCCCGAGGATCTTGACGATATCGAGGAAATTCCGGAGGAAGAGCTTGTTGATAGCGCAGCGCTTATGGAAGGTCTTTCAATTGATGACCACGTCCGTATTTATCTGAAGGAAATAGGTAAGGTTGACCTTCTCTCCCCGGATGAAGAGGTTGAGCTTGCCGACCGTATGGCACAGGGCGACGAAAAGGCAAAGGTGCGCCTTGCAGAGGCAAATCTCCGTCTTGTTGTTTCCATTGCAAAACGCTATGTAGGGCGCGGAATGCTTTTCCTTGACCTTATTCAGGAGGGCAATCTCGGCCTTATTAAAGCTGTTGAAAAGTTTGACCACACAAAGGGTTATAAATTCTCAACATACGCAACCTGGTGGATTCGCCAGGCTATCACCCGTGCTATTGCCGACCAGGCGCGTACAATCCGCATCCCGGTTCATATGGTAGAAACAATAAACAAGGTTATCCGCGTATCGCGCCAGCTTCTCCAGGAGCTCGGTCACGACCCATCGCCTGAAGAAATTGCAAGAGAAATGCAAATTCCCGTACACAGAGTCCGCGACATACTCAAAATTGCGCAGGAGCCGGTATCTCTTGAAACGCCTATCGGTGAAGAGGAGGATTCACATCTCGGCGATTTCATACCGGCAGAGGATGCACAGGAGCCGGCAGAAGCAGCCTCCTTCACCCTTTTGCGCGAACAGCTTGTAGATGTTCTCGGCACGCTCACTCCGCGTGAGGAGAAGGTGCTCAAGCTCCGCTTCGGCATCGAGGACGGAAGAACACGCACACTTGAGGAAGTGGGCAAGGAGTTCAACGTCACGCGTGAGCGTATACGTCAGATTGAGGCAAAGGCATTGCGTAAGCTCCGCCATCCCAGCCGCTCCAAAATGCTTAAGGATTTCCTCAGCTAATCCGTTTTTTTATTACGAAAGGTCGAATTCAAAGTGAAAATAACAGATTCCCACGCACATATATTTCCGCAGAAAATTGCACTTAAGGCAAGCGGTGCAACAGGAGAGTTCTACGGCGTCGAGATGCATCACGACGGTATGGCTCACACCCTTTCGGAAAAGCTTTCTGAGGCCGGTATCTCCCGTGCGCTCGTCTGCTCCCCTGCAACAACTCCGCATCAGGTCGAGTCTATAAACGATTTCATCGCGGAAAAATGCAAAAAATATCCGGAGTTTTTCGGAGTTGCAACTCTCCATCCGGACACAGAAGACAGCGCGAAAGAAATAGAGCGAATAGAGGCGCTCGGTCTGCACGGCGTAAAATATCATCCGGATTTTCAGCGCTTTGCAATAGACGATGAAAAAATGTTTCCTACATACGCGCTTCTGGAACGCAAAAAAATTCCGGTTCTTTTCCATACCGGTGATAAACGCTATGACTTTTCCGGTCCGCGCAGGCTCATCCGCGTGCTTGAAAAATTCCCTGACCTTAAATGCATCGCCGCACATTTCGGCGGATATTCCGAATGGGAGCACGCATGGGAGTATCCGAAGCATAAAAACCTGTACTTCGACACATCAAGCTCGCTTTGGGTGATGAAACCGGACGAGGCGCTCGCCTTTATCGACAAATTCGGTGCAGAGCAGTTTATGTTCGGCTCAGACTTTCCGATGTGGACACCTGCCGAGGAGCTTTCTAAGTTCCTTAACCTCGGGCTTACAGAGGAAATGAACGAGCAAATACTCTGCAAAACGTTTGAAACGTTGTTTGGAACAGTATAATTTATAAGGAATATTACGATATGTATTTTGACACGCATGCACATCTTGACGATGGGCAGTTCTCTCCCGATCGGGACGAGCTCATTTCTTCTTTCAAAAAATCGGGCGTAACACGAGTTCTCAATGCATCAAGCGATATGGACTCCTGCCTTGAGACTGTCAGGCTCTGCAAAAAATATGACTTCATTTACGGCGCTGTGGGTATTCATCCCGAAGCGGCAGACTGTTTTTGTGAAGAAGATCTTAAAAAAATTGAAGAGCTGTCACGCGAGAAAAACATCGTTGCCATAGGCGAAGTCGGACTTGACTACTATTGGGACGATGTACCGCGGGAAGTCCAGAAAAATGTCTTTCGCAAACAGGCAGCTCTTGCCGAAAGGCTTTGTCTCCCTCTTGTCGTTCACGACAGAGAAGCTCACCGCGACACATTGGAAATCCTTAAAGAATTTCCGTCACTGCGCGTTGTTTATCACTGCTTTTCCGGCAGTGCGGAATATGCGCGCGAGCTTACGAAACGTGGTTATTACTTTTCATTCGGCGGCGCGGTCACTTTTAAAAACGCGCGCCACTCTCACGAGGTTTTGCTTTCCGTTCCTCACGACAGGATAATGCTCGAAACTGACTGCCCGTATATGGCACCCGTACCGTACCGCGGAAAGCGCAATCATCCGGGATACATTCCGCATATCGCCGCAAAAATTGCAGAGCTCTGGAATGTAACACCGGAAGATGTTGGCAAAATAACTACCGAAAATGCACTTGAATTTTTTAACATCAAAGAATAAGAGGATAAATCATGAGTAAAAAACCTTTCAAATTCCGCATAGGTATGCGCAACATAAAAACAGCAATCGCCGCAACGCTTTGCGCCTTTGTGTATCTGTTTATCGACCGTAACCCGACCTTTGCCTGCATCGGCGCAATATTCGGCACCGGATATGATATGGGAGATTCGTGGCTAAACGGCGGCAACCGCCTCTTCGGCACGATTATAGGCGGTTTTATCGGTATGCTTCTCTTCCGTCTGTACCTTGTTTTCTGTCCTGACGGAGAAGTCGGGCTTCTTATGATGCCGTTTCTCTTTGTCGGCGTTATTGCATTGATTGTAGCCTGCCAGTTTTTCCGCTGGCCGGGCGGCATTCAGCCGGGCGGAGTTGTCCTCAGCATCATTCTCTTCACGCAGAACGATGCCGCGGCATATATCCCGTACTCTCTCAACCGTATGCTCGACACGGCAATCGGTGTTATCGTGGCACTTCTCATAAACCACTTCTTCCCGAGAGAGCGCCTTGTGAAAATCCTCTGTGCTCTGCATCTGCGTAAGCCTGAAAAGGTCAAAGAAGACATATCGAAGTAAAAATACAATAACGAATACATAAACACACCGGACAGATGACGCGTCATCTGTCCGGTGGTTGTTATTTATTTGCTTGTGTAATCCAAAATACGCTTGAGAAGAACTGCTACCTTCGTGCGGCGTTGCCGCACAATGCAAAGTGCAAAATTATTTTATATAGTCAAGCACGCGTTTCAGCAGAACTGCAACTTCAGCTCTTGTGGTATAATCAGTCGGGGCGATGCAACCGGACTTACCGTTGACAAGCTCTGCATTGATGAGAGTGGAGACGGCGTCGCGGGCATAAGGTGCGACGGAGGTGAAGTCGGAGTATTGTGAGGGAGAAATCCCTCCACCGTCTTCGACGGTCCCCCTCCCTTTAGGCAAGGGAGGCTCATTGCCAAGGCTATTTAACGCGCGGTAGACGATTACCATCATATCCTGGCGGGTTATGTTGTCACGCGGCGCGTACTTATTATCGCCTATTCCACCGACAATTCCGGTATTTCGTGCAATCGCAAGCTCCGGTGCGAAGTAGTCGCTTGCAGATACATCCGCGAAGTTTTCCGTGTTGTCACTGCTCAGCTTGAATGCGCGGACAAGAAGCAGTGCGAAGTCTGCACGGGTGATGTTAGCCGCCGGGGAGAACGTGCTTGCAGTCGTGCCCTTTATTATTCCGGCTTCTGCAAGCTCGTTTATTGCATTTTCTGCCCACACGTGATTACCGAGGTCTGTGAAACGGATGTTATCCGTTTCACCCGACGCGTCGGGTGCGTTTTCGCCATTATCTTCGTTCTTATCCTCTTCATCAATGTTTTCTGCATTGTCCGGAGTTGTTTCGGTATCAGGTGTCGGCGCGGCACCGCCTCCTCCTCCGCCACCGCCGGCGGCTCCGGCGTTTTCGCCTGAGGTTCCGGAATTGTCTTCCGTGCTATCTTCGTTCTTGTTTCCGGATCCTGTGGTTGAGCCGTAAACGGTTATCGTGAAGTTTGCGCGGGTAACGCGCCCGAAAACGTCAACTGCATCAACCTGAACAAGGTTTTCGCCTACCTGTGACGCATCCGGCTTCCACGTGATAACGCCTGTATCGCTATTGAGGCTTGCGCCGCGCGGAAGAGTTACCGAGCTGTACGTTACCGCACCGTGCTCACTGTTTGCCTTAAGCGCCACCTTTATTGAGCTTCCTGCACTCGTTGTGAGACTGTTGCTTATCGCTTCAAATACAGGCGCTGTATCATCAACATGCGACAGCGGAATGCGCGCTTTGTCGGTAATCTTGATGTTGTAGTTGTAGCCTTTATCAAAGTTGTAATCGTCAACGTAGCTTGTTATAAGCGTTGTGTTTCCGAGATACAGGCGGGTGCTTCCGTCAATATCCGGTGAAGGTGCCGCACTTTCGATAAGATATGCCGCATTGTCGCTCAGTCCGTTATCCACATAGATGTACTTTCCGGCAAGTGTTTCGGGAGCGACGTCACCCTCAAAGTCAATATCCATCCAGTTATTTGCGGAAAGGTCGCGCTGGAATCCGGTGACTTCACCGTTGTGTGCAGGAAGTAAGCCTGTGTTATCGGCAATCGTTGTTCCGTCGTTTACATACGTATATGTAATTTCATCATTCACCATTGAAACAACGCCGACATATCCACAAAAGTCGAAGCTTTCATTCTCACTATAATGAACTTTATACGGAATTGTTTTGTCCTTTGCATAGACAATGTAGTCAACACGTCCGTTTGTAAGCGTTACCTTAACGGCTTTTGCTTCGTCCATTGTAAAGCTTTCGCCGTCTGCACGGGTTATGTTCACTTTTTCGATATTCGAAATATAGCGCGTCTTATTATATGGCTCAACAACCGAGGTGAAGAGCGTATCAAGCTTCGCATCTGCCGCCTTGCCGTCATTTTCACCGGTATGGCGGGCAAAAAGGAACGGGACCTTTGGCAGCGCAATACGTACCTGCGGCGGAATACCGGAGGTTTTTGTTATCTCATCAAGCTTAAACGAGTTTAGCATTGTCAGGCGGACACGCAGATTATTCTGTGCAGGCTTTAATTCCTTGTCGTTGTCGACAATCTTCCAGTCCATACTGAATATATCCACACCTGCAGGGTCGGTCGCACGGTCAACCTCACCAAACCAGCTGTAGGTTCCGAGACCGTCACCGTCGCCTCTCTCAATACTGCCTCCCCACTTTTTGTCTATACCCTGATATGAGCCGATGTAATTTCCGCTTTCATCCTTCTGGCTCTGCACAGCAACATTATCGGAAAGCTCTGCTTCCTTAGAAAGGGCATGGAAGGAATAGAGATGATCCTCACCGCCAACAACGTGGAAGAAGTCAACTGCATATGAAATATCATCGTTTGCATCAACTGAAACGATTGTTCTTTTATATGTCTCAACACCCTGCTCTGCATATATCTCCGGAGCTTCGGCATCCATTATCTTGACGCGTCCGGAATCCTCAAAGTGCTCCACGTTTGCATCAAGCGCCAACGCCTGGCTAACGTTGTTTACAGTTACGGTATTATGGCTGTGTGTTACCTTCGCCATTTCAGTAGCATGAGGATCCGATGAATCCTTGATTGCCACCTCACCGATATCTGCACCGACATCAAGCCCGTAGGCGTAAAAACCGAGTGTTAGCTTACTCGCATCACCGTGTCCGTTGCTGCTTCCGTACCAGAGATAGAAAACGCGCTGAGTGTTAACATTCCTCAATTCATCAGTCGAGTTGAACCAGTCGCCGTCACGGAGAATTGACAGTCCGTAGCCTGAGAGCATCCTGCTCGGAAGCTTAATTTCAATACTGTCTGCAACTGCAGCTTCTACCGCAGCTACAACAGCTTCGGGCTCTGCATCAAATATACTTCCGTGAAGATTTTCGGTTGTGTTGCCGTTTTCGCGGTATATAACGCGTGCGATGTTCTCCTTTGCTTCTTCATCCTCAATCGCATTATATATAGTAATAAGATTTTCAACCGCGATACAGCCTATAGCTGACAAATGTAAACCCATTCGGTCATGGTTTCCGATATTCGGAGCCGCGGCACTTACCATTTCAATATCAAGCAGAGATGTAAGCACACGGATAAACTTCGGATTGTCATAAAGATTAGCGCCTGCCGCCTTATCATATCCGTTAATTGCATCGGCAATAGTCATTAAACCTTCAACCCAAATGACGTTATATCCCGGAGCCGCTTCGCCTCCTTGACCGTCGCGATCCATGGTGTTTATAAGGGTGGAATAAACCTCTCCGCCGGTATATTCATATATACTCTGCTTTCCGCCGGATTGGAAGACGAAATCAATCCACTCGCCGGTTTCGGGGAAGGTGTCAAGAACTATCGCCGCATAAAGATGCATTGTCTGCGGGCTTCCGAAATTATCGCGCAGCCTGTAATCCCGGATACGCATATTTGCTTCACGGAGAATGCCGTTCTCAATATTAAACGCAATATCGGCAGAGCTTGTTTTGGGATTATCCAGATTATATTTCTCCGCTTTTTCGGAGAGGAAGGATATTACCTCAGAGTCCGAAAGCAACGGGAAAACTGCATCATATGCAAGAATTATCGGTTTTAAGAAGCGGGTGTCGTGGATATTTCCGACTATCTTACCTCTGCTCTCTCCAACTATTTGTCCATTCTGCAGCTTAATGGTATTTCCGTCATTGACAAGGAACTTTTCTCCGCACTCAAGTGTATCAAAATCTGGATACAAATCAGCAATACGGTCAACAAGAACAGCTGCCGCTCTTCCATACTTTGCGTCATCGGTATAGAGATACGCCATTGAGAGATTTTCTATCCACGACTTGACCTCGGTATACCAGAGCCCCCAGTCATTGTACCATGCAATATACGGCTTGCAGCGAAGCTCTGTTTTAACACTTCCGTCTTCATTAAGCTCCGGCGTACCGTCAGCCTTTTTATAGGTATATGTAAATTCATAGCCCCAACCGTCGTCAACTGCGAAAAGCGGGTCGTTCTTGTCTCCGAAGGCATCGTTGTGCAGATATCCGCCCTTAACTCCGTAGCCGTAATATGCGTTCCATTCCTCGCTTCCGCGCTCGGCCTGCGGCGGCGTACATTCACAGCTTTCTCCGTTCTTACAGACAAACTTTTCGTGGTGGCGCTGCAAGGCAAGAGCAAAGCGGTAATTTCCGTGTTCATCTATTCCGAGCTCATAGAATTTACCGAAATCGTTACTCGGGAAAAGCCGCTTACAATCCGGGCACTGGATCTTCCACGGGCGTGTGAACACATCTGTCTTCCACGGGCGGTCACCGTATTGAGTATACAGGTCCTTTTCACAATACAGACACTGATGCGCACCGTTGTCAAAGAATCTGTAAGCGATGTTGCTTGCACGCGGAAGCTCCTGGGTCGTTATCATATCATACAATGCATCAACGCCGTGTGTCAGAAGCTTATCTGCCTTTTCAACATATGCATCACGCTCGTCCTGTGCCCAATCGTACCGTGCGATATTGTTTTTGAGATTTTTCAGTTTTTCTTCTGTATAGAAGCTTCGGCGGGTCTTTCCGCTTCCGACAACTATTGTGTAATCAACGGTCAGCTCATATTCTTTCCATTTTGCCGTTACTTCGATTGCTCCGATTCCGTTTTTCCGGGCAACGACAACGCCGTTTTCATCAAGACTTATAATTTCAGGGGTCTTGTTTTTATATTCAATCGTGCAGTCTTTGGCAAAAGCCGAATATCCGTCCTTCCACTTTACTATATCCTTAGTTATAATAATGGTGTCGCCCACAGCAACAGCCTGCGTCGGGGTTTGCATTCCGGCAATGGGATTCATTCTGCTGGTCAACGTGATTTTGCTCGGGCGGATTCGCTTCTGAGAACTGTTGCCGAGAGAACTTGTCACCTTAAACACAAGAATATGCTCACCCGCCGGAAGTGTTATTTCTGCAGGTTCCGTGGAGACAACAGCATTGGCTCCGCCTGCTGTGCCGAAGGGAACATTTTTTGCTATGTCTGCTATTTTTTCGCTTTTTGCAGGATTTTTAATATCAACAGTGTTTTCCGATACGAGATATACATCTGCAGTTGTATCACCGCCTACAGTTTCAAAGCTTGTACCGTACTGATAATAGTTCAAAACCGCAAAATACTCTGCCTCGTGCTTAAGATTGATTTTTACGGCAAAAAAGTCTCCCGTTTCATTGGTCTTTATTTCTATTCCGTACGCATTTTTATATGTGATATCCTCACCGCTGCTTGAATGAAATTCAAATGCTCCGGCGGTTGTGTCGTATGTAACCTTAGACGTGTCCATAAGGGCATTATTGACAAAGGTGTCTATCTTTTTGAAATCGCAGACAAGCTCATACACACCTTCATCAGTGCGTTTTACGGTTATCGGAACTTCCCGTGTAACCGTTTTCTTTCCGACCGTTGCGCTGACTGCTATCGTTTCTTTGCCGGTGTAATTCGCTGTTACGGTATTACCGGAAACAGTGACATACCCCTTTTCCCCGATGCACGACACGGCATCGGAATATGCGTCAAACTCACTGCCGTCAGACATATATCCCAAAACTGTCAGCCTGGCAGTTTCCCCTATTGCGATTTCCGACTTGTCGACATATGCACGGCTTATGTACATCGGAACAACGGCATAATCCTCGCCGGCTCCAAGCGTTCCGCTTGTGAGCGTAAAAGACTTAAGCAGCATTTTCGCATCACTTGCATTGGTAGCATAAAAAACAAGGAAATATTCACCTGCCGCAAGCACGACATCTTCGGGCCCGGTAGTTTTTTCTTCTTCATTGCCTCCGCTTTTTCCGAACACAACGTTTGTCGCGATATCGCATATCTTGTTATTATGTATTGCGGTCTGTATATCCTCTGTATCAGCATCACCGCTCAGTAAATACACATCGCCGCGAATCTCCGTGTTATCACCGGAGATGCTGTTTTCGATGTAATCTACCGTTGCGGTGTATGCATCCGCATACGGAACATTTACCTTAACCGCAAAATAGCTTCCTACAGACTTAGCATCAGCTTCGATATAGTCTGACTTATATACCGCAGAATCACTCGCTCCTGAATACGACCATGTGCCTCTTGTTGTGTCGTAAGCGGCATTGTCCGAGGTAATCTCATCGCCCTCTCCAAGCTCATCAATGCTTGTAAAATCATACATAAGCTGATACGTGGGTGCATCAGCTGGGCGAACAACGGCAATTGAAATATCCTTTGAAAGCGATTTTCCTCCGCTTGATACCGTTGCAGTCACTGTATCCGTTCCTATCAGCTCCGCTGCAGCAATACCGTTTTCGATACTGACATTTCCGTTTTTACTTTTAAACGAAACGACATCTGACACGGCACTGAACGGAGTCCCATCGTTGAGCCAGCCGGAAGCCGAAAGTATTTTGCTTTCTCCGGCATCAATTTCGGAATCGGATACTTCCAGCCACATCGGAACTGTTGCGTAATCTTCACCGGT
This sequence comes from Oscillospiraceae bacterium, assembly GCA_015068085.1. GTDB lineage: Bacteria > Bacillota > Clostridia > Oscillospirales > JAAYXM01 > SIG480. Next base: position 38,662 of record SVLF01000001.1, on the reverse strand, counting down.
CTCCGGTGTGCCGCTTGTAAGGGTAAGCACGCCGGGACGAAGGCGCGTGTTTCCCGCCGATAATGTCCCGTTGCACCTGGTTACATAAAAAACAAGAATATGCTCTCCAGCAGACAACGTTACCGGGGTTTCCGATACATACTCGCCCAGATCCTTATCCGTGTTTTTTCCTCCGTTTTTGCAAAAATACAAATTCTTTGCAATCACTGTCTTATCGCTTTCCGATGCCGTGCTTACATCCAAGCTTTCGGGCAACACGTATACATCGGCTGCAACGTACTTTGCATCATCCTTTGTGTCAAGCTCATAATATGTAAGGCTCGGGACAAAATCATCCTCATACGGGACATTTATCTTAACCGCGAAATAGTCGCCCACTCCGTCCGACTTGATTTCCACTCCGTAATTCGGCTTATAGGTAACTGTATCTCCGTCAAGTCCGTTCCACGAATGAAACGCCCACGTTCCGTCTGTTTGTGCAAAGCCGATGTCCTGTGTGAGCTTTTGATCCTTTACATATCCGTCTATGTTTTTAAAATCATACTTAAGCTGATACGGCGGTGAGTAAACTGCAGGAATTACTGTCACAGTGAGGTCTTTTGATATTGATTTTCCGCCACTCGTCACCGTTGCAGTTATGACCTCCTCACCAAGCTCCTCTGCCGTGGCAACACCGTTTTCGATACTGACCTTGCCGTTTTTACTCTCAAATGAAACTGCATCAGAACCTGCAGTAAACGCAGTGCCGTCATTCATCCAGCCGGAAACCTTAAGTTTTTCACCGTCTCCGACCTCGATTGTTGCATCGGAAATCTCCATATACATCGGTACCGTTGCGTAGTCATCACCCCCGGCAGGTGTGCCGTTTGTGAGGGTAAGCATACTCGGACGCATTCTTGCATCCCTACTTGGTCCTCCAAATTCAATCAGTTTGAAAACAAGAATATGCTCTCCTGCCGAAAGGCTGATTGAACTTCCCGGCGTATGCTCTGCCAACTCGTCATATTTGCTGCTTCCGGTATTTCTTCCTTCGTTTTTGTTAAAATACAACCTCTCGGCAACAATTTTTTTATCGCTGTCCGGTGCGGTGTCAATATCTGAGCCCTCCGGCAATATATACACATCAGCCTTAGCATATGTTTCTTCAGCTCCGGTGTTAAGCTCCATATACTTCAGCGTCGGAACATAATCACCTGCATACGGGACGTTGATTTTAACCGCGAAATAGTCGCCTACACTGTTTGACTTGATTTCCACTCCGTAATTCGGCTTATAGGTAACTGTATCTCCGTCAAGTCCGTTCCACGAATGAAACGCCCATGTTCCGTCTGTCTGCGCAAACCCAATATCCTGTTTAAGCTTATTGTCCTTTGCATATCCATCTATATTGATAAAATCATATACAAGCCGGTACGGTGCAGCTGCTGCCGCAAATATTGTAAATTGAGGCAGAAGAGATATCATCATACACATTGCAAGGAACAGTGCTAAAATTTTCTTTTTCATACTCCTTCTCCTTCGGTAGTTCAACCTTGTTTTACTGTTTAATTATAACAGCCTTAAAGCTTTACTTGTTATTCTGCATATGCTGCCATTATAACCGTGCAAATGCCGAGTCAACAAACAGCCGTCATTCTCCGGCTGTTTGCATATACTTTCAGTTCATCGCAAGGTTAAAATATCCGGTATGCTGTCAGCTGTAACCTCATACATTCGTCCGTCAATAATCTTCTTGCGCGGATCTCCTGCAACATATGGCAAAACAGCACGTTCTATAAGCTCGGCACGCAGCGTGTACGGCCTTTCCATCGTATACGGCGGAATTTCCTTAAAGCGGCGTATCGCCTCTTTTGTACATTCTGCAATTCTTGCGTGCGCCTTTTTCTTCGGAAGCAGCATTGCCCCTCCCCATGTCACACCTTTCTTAACCTCGCAGGTGACGGTTTCCGGCAAAAACTCACGCACTTCTTCGCAAAGCTTATCGTCGCCGGATACCATTATAACCGGCTTACCCATCTCACCTGCCGCAAGAGCATCAAACCGTGCCTCACCGGATTTTATGCCGTTGAGCCAGTAGTTCTGTACTCTCATTGAATTGAAGGTATGCTCAAGAACTCCGCCGTCAGTTCCCGCCATTGCGTGATATCCGAGGAGAATAACAGCATCGCATTCTTCCATACCGATATAACGCTTCTCGCCCAAAAGCCCGCAAATATAGTAATCGGCATTTTCAGAAAGGCGTTCATATATAACGGTATCGCTTCCTCCGTGAGCGTCACGCACATAAATCCTTTCAACCCCTGCTTCCTTAGCCGCATCGACGCAGGCATTGATATCCTCTGTCATCAGCACGCGGCCTTCCTGACGCCTTGCGGCGTCATCCATGACCTGTTCGCGCGAAAAAATGCCGCTGATACCCTCAAGGTCAACCATAATATACAAATTCATTCCTCTATTCCTTTCTCTCGCTTTGTTCTTTGTCCCGTTAGTCCTTAACTCTGTCATGCGCTTCTTTATAGATATTCAGCAGCTCATCTACAGGGAGAGATTTAAGCTCTTCCTGGAAGCTGTCCCACTCGGCAAGCGGGCGCTGACCGATGACAAACTTCATGATATTTTCTTCAACAAAAGTCTTGATGGTTGTATTATAGTCTGATATTTTTGTTGCCTCTGCCGATGAAAAGCTTAAGTAACGTGTGGGGTCAAACTCCGGATATGTATGCTCAAGAATAAAGTCCGTTGTTGCCGCTTGCTCCTCGGAAACGGAAGCATCTATAGCCTCCGAATCAACACGCAGATATGTCCCTATTGTCTGGAAGCCGTAAAGAAGCTTCGCGCTGTCACCCTCATTCGGAAGAATAAACCTCTTTTTTCCGTCAACTACTTCAAACGTCTCGCCTTCTTTTCCCCAGCTTATGATTTCACTTCCCTCATCAGTATAGAACCAGTTGAGGTAGCGGAATGCATTTGCAATGCTTTCGGCATCGCCCGTGTTTGAAACAGCGAAGCCCATAGGGTCATAGTTCCATTTATTTACCATTGCAACGCCTGTTCCGTTGTCCGCATACGGCGGCTTCATTGCCGCCATTGTGAATTCGGGATTGTTCCCGCGGGCGATGTTGTTGAAAAAGTCTATGCGCACCTGATATTCCGGCATAATGAAGCCGCGTTCTGTTGAAACAAGCTCCTGCCACGAATTTGTATTTATTGTGAAGAAATCCTGCGGTATCAGCTTCTCGTCAACCATTTTTCTCAAAAATGTAACAATATCGAGCATTACTTCACTCTCAGTTGCTCCGTAGCTCCACTTCTCGTTTTCAAAATCATAATATGCATCATAGCGGAAATTCGGCTTCCAGGACGAGCCGATAACATTTATGTTTGAAAAACCGGAGCGAATGCAGAATGGATAGGAATCGGGGTATATTTCCTTAAGCTTCCTGCAAACCTCATAAAGCTCATCAATTGTTTCGGGTGTTTTAAGACTGTGCTTTTCAAAGATATCCTTGCGGTATAACCATGCCATAATATTAGTGGAGCGATCCATACCGTAAATAGGAGCATAATAAATCTTACCGTCGGCTCCCTTGCGTGTCTTTTTCATCCACTGTTCATTCTCCGGCCGAGAGTTCCAGAACTCATTATAATCCGGAAGGAATTCATCGTAATCGTCAAGCGGAAGGAATGCACCCTGTTCGCAATAATCATTGAAATTGCCATGCTTTACCTGAAAACCGAAAACATCGGGAAGACTGTCCGGATCCGCCACAAGAAGGGTAACCTTTGTTCCGAAATCAGATGCCGGAACAGCATTTACGTTTACGGTGCCTCCGATTGCTTCTTTGATGTATTCCCAGACCTTCCAGTTTTCGTCATACGGCCATGATGCGTGGCTTGAAATAGTTACATCAAGTACCGCATCGTCGGGAATCTGCTTTCCCTCGGGGATATCGTAAGAAACTTCGGAGTTGCCCGGGTTGTTTCCTCCGCACGCACAAAGTGCGAACATCATTATTGCCGCTAAAATAATTGCTGTAAGCTTTTTCATTTTCTTTTTCTCCTCTCTGCTTGAGTACACTTTAAAATATTGAGGGAGGGCGAGACGCCCACCCTCAGCGTGTGATTTATTCTGCGTTTGATATTGTGACTTCGCCGTCGGTTATAAGGGTATATGCATCTCCGTCTTTTACGATTGCATAGCCCTTAAAGGTTCCGTTCTTATCAGCCGTAACAGTGAACTGATTTCCCGGAGCGGTCATTGCAATTTTGTTATTATTCCACATAATTCCCTTTTCAACAACGTTGCTGCCAAAGCCGATAAACTCTGCCATAACGCTGTTTTCTCCGAAGGTGTCGATTATGATTTTTGCAGGATTTGTAACATTAACAGCCGTATCACCGTAAACCGCCGTTACTGTGCAGTTCTCGTATGCGAGGAAGGAATATTCCTTATCAACGCTTACTATCTCAGGAACGCCGTTTACATCCTTCTGCCACCAGCGGAAGTATGTGCCTTCTTCCGCTTCATTTGCAGTGCAGGTAACCTTCTCGCCGTAAGGAAGTGTAGCTGTGCCTGTTCCGTTCACAACGGTTACGGTAACATTATCCGGCTGTGTTTTGTTGTTATACTCTGCAACCCGGATGTTGGTCTCTCCGTATTGCTTCCAGCCGCTTGCGGTTCCGTAGCCTGCCATATACGGTCGGTCGCTGTCCTTTGCATCCGGAATAAGCTGTCCGTTTGCGTTGTAGTATTCAGCATCTACCGGAAGCTCGTCTTCGTACACTGCTATAAGCAGCTCTCGCCCGTTCTCTCCGGGGAAATAGTTTTTAAGCTCATTCGTCTTATAAAGCAAAATTGTCTTCTGTGTTGCAAGTCCTTTTGCCCAATATAGGAATTTGCTTCCGTTTTCTTTTGCTGCAGGAGCTGTGATGTTAAACGAGCCGTCACCGTTCGGAACTCCGTTAATTACCTTTCCGCCTATGGTTAATCCGGTCAGTTCCGGTGCGTTGTATTGCGTTGTAGCCTCTGCTGCATTAAACGCCGCATCTGCCTTTTCTTGTGCAGTCGGAACAACGGCAATGTCAATATCCTTTGCAAGTGTCTTTTCTCCGCTTGTAACACTCGCGGTTACGGTTGCTGTTCCTACTGAGCTTGCCGTAACGGTGTTGCCGTCTATGCTTATATTTTCGCTTTCGGTGTCAAATGAAACAGTATTGGAGTTTTTATCAAACGCTGTTCCGTCATTCATCCAGCCGGAAATCTCGATAGTTGTGCTGTCGCCGGTTTCAAGCTCTGCGTCATTTGCCTTAGCTTCGCTTATGTACATCGGAACTGTTGCGTAGCTTTCTCCGTCTGCGAGAGTTCCGCTTGTGAGGGTAAGAGCACCGGGACGAACCCTTGTATAATTGTGATCGCCACCACAATCAGTTACATAAAAAACAAGAATATTCTCTCCTGCAGAAAGCTTAATCGAAGTGTCCTTTTCATACTTTGCCAAATTAGTAGGACTGTTTTTTCCGCCGTTTCTGTTAAAATACAAGTTGTGCACGATGAACTTTTTATTATCTTCTGCGGCAGTGCTTACGTCCGAGTTCTCCGGCAATATATACACATCTGCCACAACATATTTGGCATCGTCCTTAGTGTCTTGCTCATAATACGTAAGGCTCGGAACAAAATCCCCTTCATACGGCACGTTTATCTTAACTGCGAAATAGTCCCCCACGCCGTTTGACTTGATTTCCATTCCGTAATTCGGCTTATAGGTTACTGTGTCATCCATCAGATCATGCCGTGAGTGATATGCCCACGTTCCGTTCGTTGCACCAAAAACAACTTTATCATATATCAATGTTGCTTTATTGTCCGAAGTATATCCGGATTCATCCAAATTGCTAAAATCATATACAAGCTGATACGGCGGCGCGGAAACCTCAGGAAGAACGGCTATTGAAATATCCTTTGAAAGAGTTTTTCCTCCGTAGGTTACCGTTGCGGTTATGACATCTGTACCTGTTTCCTTAGCCGTAACAACGCCGTTTTCGACACTGACGTAGCCGGCCTTGCTCTTAAATGAAACTAAAGCATCACCTAAGACCGTGCCGTCGTTGAGCCAGCCTGAAACCGTGAGATCTGTGCTATCTCCCACTTTAAGCTCTGTAGCATCTGCAACCACTTCCATATACATTGGAACCGTTGCGTATGAATCTTCCTCTGCAGGTGTGCCGCTTGTGAGAGTAAGAGCACCGGGGCGCATTCTTGCATAGTCTCTACTTGTAGTTGTTTCGGTCAGATAAAACACAAGAATGTTCTCTCCGGCAGAAAGTCTGATCGAACCATCCTGTGTATACTCTGCCAAATCATCAAACTTGCTGCTTCCGTCATTCGCTCCACCGTTTCGGTTAACATACAAATCCTCTGCAATAATCTTCTTATCGGAATCTGCGGCAGTGCTTACATCTGTGCCCTCCGGCAATATATACACATCTGCCTTCGAATAAACCTCGTCATCTTTACTGTTAAAGTCCATATATTTAAGTGTGGGAACATAATCACCGTCATACGGAACGTTTATTTTAACTGCGAAATAGTCTCCTACGTTATTTGACTTGATTTCTATTCCATAATTAACCTTATGTTCTACGTTATCTCCACTGCTCGAATCAAATGCCCATGTTCCTTCCGTCTTCGCGTAGGTAATATCATTCAAATCCTCAATAACATTGCCACTATACCCGTCTATATTTCTAAAATCATACACAAGCTGATACGGTGTCTCTTCTGCCGCACTTGCCGAAATTGTCGGCACGAGCGACACAATCATACTTATCGCGAGAATAATGGATAAAATTTTCTTTTTCATAGCAACATTCCTCCTGCTTATTTTTGTAATTTAATTATAACATTTTTCCGGAAGAAACAACAACCTCAAAATTTGGATAATCGTCCTGTAATTTTGCCTGAAAGCACACCCTGTAAACGCCGTAGCCGTAAGCTCATGCAAGCGGCTTATAATCCGCTTCTCCGTCGTAGCGAATCAGCACCATTTTGTCGGGAAGTATTACGGCTTCAAAATCACGATTTGGAGAAATCGTTGTCACCGCCGTTTTATATCCGCATTCTCCGGCACGGACAGACGAGCTCCATGTATACAAGCCGTCTTTATAGCTCACCACGCCTTCAAACAACGGCAGCTTCCCGGGTGGTAATTCAAACGAAGCATCTGTTATCCCATCGCAAGCCATACCCGAAGAGAAAATGAGCTTGTCCTCCAACATCACCGCATCGGCACTTCCCGAGCATGAAACACAAAAAGCTTCGTTCATGCTGTGAGCCTTTTCAATATTGCAATTCGGAAGATATACCGCTACAAATAACGGAAGCTTTTCTCCTGCTTTCATGCGTATATTCTCATAGCTGTTCAGTACAAGAAAGTCCTCAACGCCCTTCCATTTCGGATAATCGCGGTGAGATATGTACCGTACAGAGTTGCTTCCGTGCAGAAGGTATGCCATTTTGTCGTCTATCGCGGCAACCTGTACATTTTTATAATCGTATATCACGTCTGCTCCGCCTATTTGCCCCACCATCTTTCTCGGAGCCTCACTGTCGATATACAGCATGCGATATCCTTTTGCATATTCCGGAAGATACTTATAGTATTCGTTTCTTATTCCAACAAGACCGGAGGTGAATTTTTCTATACTGCACTCTTTTTTGGCACGCACACGCTGAAAATACACCGACCTTCCGTCAGGCATACTGACAAACGAGACATCCTGAGAAACCGAGCCGAGCCCTCGGTCGACACATACCGACGAGGCGTAGCTGTCAGTTTTAACATGGGTGTATATATTTTCACAGCTGCGAATCACTGTTTGATTTGACAGACCGGGATTTTCTTCACAGCCGTCAGAAAAAATCATCTCACCAAAGGTACTGCATGGCGGAACGGTTACCGTCCACACCTTATCATCGGGGAACACTGCGGCATTTGCGGAATTACGGTATGAAAACACGGAAAAAGCATCCGGCGTGCGCTGTATAACAGAGCCGCCAAACGGATAATGCCGCACAGTGGCATTTTGTTCTTCATACGTTTTTCGACTGACAGGCTTTACACCCTCTCCAAGGCAGAAGTGCCACATATATACCCAAATCATATACGGGCACATGTCGCGTTCAAAGCTGAGCATGGACTGCACGCCGTCAACATTGAATTTTTCAGGGTCTTCAACCGTAAAGCTTCCTTCGGGGTGGCCTGCCTGCGTCTTTTCGAGAGTATTTATACATAATTCTTCAAGATATGCGGCCTTTTCATCATCAAACAGAAAGCGTGTTGCCGCATGAACGCATATGAATGCATAAAGCTTATAATAAAACCAATCCTGAGTCTGAACCGGAACGAAATAACCGTCCTCCGTCGAGCATGGTAAAAAAACATTGTTATACAAGTTCTGCCAGTTGTGGCGAAGTCCCGGAAGCTCGTCCGCTCCCGATAACATTGAAAATGTATTCATCATAACGCGGAACTGAAGCGGTATTATCATATAATCCGGGTGCACGATGGCATGATTTTCGGTTGTGTAATCCGGATGGAATGTAATATTATTGATTCTCTTACGGAGAGGTACGCCGTCGGAAAGCTTTTCATCCGATTGCATATCAAGTGATACGGTAGCGGCATCAAGCATCCAGCGAATCGCACTTTCACGCCACTTTTCTGCACGCGGGTCATCCTTGAATATCGCTGCCGCCGCATATATGCCGTTTGCTGTCCATGAGTTTTCATCTGCCTGAGTATCGTAATAAGTGCCGCTGCGGGATTCACAGTCACACCAGCGCTCTGCATAATCGGTAATCACGTCATATGACATCTGCCGCGTTTCTTCGTCAAGGTCGTCCCACAAAAACCATGCAGCAAGAGCGAAATATACAATGCCCGAGCCAACCTGAGTCCCTTCAAAAAACCTATGCTTTGGATTCGGAGGAAGGACAAGGTCGTTTTCTCCCCACTTCAGCCCTGCGGTTGGGCCACCGTTATCCGGACGCACGCAGTCGGACGGACCGGTGTCGTGCGTAAAGCACGAATAGCGGAGTATACGTATCGCCATCTCTTTTATTTCACTGCGTGAAAACTCTGCTAAAACTTCATCAAAGTCGCCGTATTTTGACAGAAACGCCAAAAGCCCCAAGGTACGGTTTTGATCCGAGCCGTAATAACCGTCACCTCCGAACAGATATCCGCAACGCGAACGAACATCCCAGTCATGAAAGGTTTTACACGGAAGCTTTATGTATTTTAGCATCATTGTGTATATCCGCTTCATCTCAGGGGTTTGGAAGCCTTCACTTTTCAACGGTGCAGGATTTGTGTACTTCATTTTTCTTCTCCATATAATTTCTTTATGGCACGGACAATATCAAGTCCGTATTCTCCGTCCACGTCAGGCTTCTTAGTGCCATTTCTTAATACTTCCACAACTCTGCGCATCTGGTATTTCATAATCTCATATTCGCATATCTTTTCCTCAAACACTCCGTCTTTACCGCAATACCATACTTTATTACCCTCTATGCGTATTTCTCCCTCAGTAAGGTATATGGATATGGTATTCTTCTTTGCATTTGTATGACCTATAAGGTTGAGAAGCCCCGTAACGCCGTTTTTCATCCTCACAAATGCCTGGGCACTGTCTTCGCAGTCATACCCTTCGCGCATATGAATATTTCCCGAAATCTCAGAAATCTCAGAGTCAGAAAAAAACTTCAGCTTATCGAGAGAATGTGCACCGAGATTCATCATAATTCCTCCGCCGGACATTTTCTTTGTGAGAAACCATCGCGGACGGTCATCTGAAAAATAATTTATATTTCTCGTTTCTGCAAAGCTTACAAGCTTTCCAAGCTTGCCGGAAGCTATAAGCTCCTTTGCAAAAACATATGCAGGGACGTAGCGGAACGGATGCCCCACCCACAGCATAACGTCGTTTTCTTGGCATACATCAATCATCTTACGGCAATCGTCTGTGCTTATTCCCATCGGCTTTTCAAGAAAGATGTCTATTCCATGCTCTGCACAAGCGACAACCGCCTCGTTGTGAAGAGCATGCGGAAGCGCTATTACCGCAAGATCAAGCTGTTCACACTCCAGCATTTCCTTATAGTCAGAATAGCCCTTCGCGCCGGTTTGTTCACAAACCGTTTTGAGATTTTCGCCGTTTATGTCGCATGCCGCAACGATTTTTGAATCTTTAATATCAGAAAAGACATTTACGTGGGAAACACTTATCTTGCCGCATCCGATAACTCCTACTTTGGTCATATTCTTCATCCTTCATTCCGTTGGCAGATATTATCTGCTCTCCGTTATTACTTTTGTTTTTCAATTTAATGATAACATTTTCTGCAAAAATACAACAACCTCAAAATTTGGATAATCGTCCTGAGTTTTTGTGATAAAAATACCACTTGCAATAATCACGAAAGTGTTGTATTATATAGTTACAGAAAAAACGCGTGAGGAGGGATATTTGATGGATGCTGTAATAATGTTTCCGTATTCATACGTTATGCCGCATATGTCACAGGAAAATACGGTTTTAAAAGTATTTCCGATAACGGTTTCGAAGATTCGTGACAAACGCATCAGCTCAACTCATTGGCATGATTATCTTCAAATATGGTACACGGTGTCCGGTGAATATTCCCACACGGTAAACGGTGTTACCTATACCCAGAAGCCGGGAGATGCTATGCTTGTTTTTCCGTATATGATTCACAGCATAGACGCATCAAACAGCGATTTGGAAACACTTCAGGTGTATGAAATTTCAGTGAAAAAAGATTTGTTTGAAAAACATTGTGTTCCCTTTTTGTCTCACTCTTATATGAGCGCATCGTTTGACTCGTTTTATTTGAGCCCAAACGTGCATCTGGACAATGCCAACAAGGAACGAGCAGATATTTTATGCTCCGAGCTTGCGAGCGAGTATGACAAAAGATTCGCAATGCATACAACCAAAATGGTAAGCAAGATCGCATGCTTGCTTGAGCTTTGCATAAAAAACTGCAACAGGACGGCATCAAAGCGCGAGCTTGCAGCAATCCGCGCAAAGCATGAGTATCTGGACAGCGCGATTGGCTTCATCGTTGATAATTCATCAAAGAAAATTACGCTTGATGACATCAGCAGCGCTGCAATGACATCAAGAAGCGTCCTGGCGCTTAATTTCAATGAAACCGTCGGGCAAACCTGCCACAACTATATCACTTCACTGCGAGTGTATTATTCCCTCAATCTTCTTCGACGAACCAAAAAGACACTCTCAGAAATTGCCGAAGAATGCGGTTTTTGCGATGCAAGCCACCTGACGCGTTCGTATATTAAGGCTTTCGACGAGTCGCCGCTTGTTGTCCGGCGTGAATTCCGGAAATTAGCTCAGGAAAACGGTGAGTATCTGTTTAATCTGTACAAGCGCGAAAATGGTTGGCTGATTGATTATGACGGTAAGCTTCTGGATATGTACAACTGCTCAATGTCGTTTTATTGATACCCGGATACAAAAAATGGACTGTAAAAAACAGATGTTTTTTACAGTCCGTTCGTTATTCAAAGTGGTGCGAGCAAGCCTGTAAGCCGAGTTCTGTCGTGGACAGCCATCTATCTACGCGACGTGTTGCCACGGCGCTTTAGCCACCTTCCCGAGGACAGCCGGGCCGGCCTTAAGTCCTCCTATGCGGTGTTGCTCCGGATAGAGTTTGCAGGATGAGACAGTTCCCTGCTCACCCGTGAGCTCTTACCTCACGTTTCCACCCTTACTACGTCGAAGCAAACAACAATTTGCTCACTTCGCCGCAAGCGGCAAAGCTCGTTATTGTCGTTGCTTCTCCTTTTCCCACGAAAGCAGGCTTTCGCGGGGCCCGGATTTAAATGAGCAAACAACAATTTGCTCACCCTTGACGCAGCGGTATATCTCTGTTGCACTTTTCCTGAAGTCGCCTTCGGCGGGCGTTACCCGTTATCCTTGCCCTGTGGAGCTCGGACTTTCCTCATGCGCCGCCTTTCGGCATATGACGCACGCGGCTGTCTGTCTTACTCGCACGATATATTGTACCACAAAAAAAGCCTGATTGCAAGAGTAAGAAACCTCTCATATCACGGGATAGAAATGTCGCCTTTCGCGCCAAGCGGACATAAATTACAGCAAAATCACAGATAAGACTGAGCGCGGAAAATTTAAATTTTGCCATTTGCGAAAGTCTCTGTGATGAGCGCTTAATTTATCCGCTGCGCGGGCAGCGACAAAAGCGTGGGGTTTTAAAGGGGACCGCAAGAGGTCCCCTTTAGTAAAAAACTACATTATTTCACATCAAAAACGTATTCTGTTTCGTAATCGAAAACCTCATCCTTTTTAAGGTATCCCTGCATAAACTGCGGGAACTTGAGGCAGTTGGGATAGAATCCTGTTTCTAAGCACAATGCGCCGCGGCGTTCATATGCTGCGCCGTCCTTTGCCGGATAATCAACACCCGGAAGTGAGTTTCCGGTGTAGAGAAGAACAGTCGGGCTGTTGGTCTTTACCGTCATATTAATGCCGGATTCCGGGCAATAAACCTCGGTGCAGGTAACAAGCTCACGGCCGTTGTTTCTTACAGTCCATGCGTGGTCATAACCTCCGGCAAGCTTAAGCTGCTCGTGATCGTTGTCAATATCCTTGCCGATTGCTTTCGGTGCGCGGAAATCAAATTCCTCCGGCAGCGGATGAAGCACGCCGTAAACCATTCCGTGCGGTGCCTGCGGTGCGTAGGTGTCGGCATACATCGTCATAATATGGTCATGGATGCTTCCCGATGCGTGACCGCGGAGATTAAAATATGCGTGGTTTGTGAGATTGATAACCGTGTCTGCATCACAGGATGCAATGTATGAAAGCTTAAGTCCGTTTTCATCGGAGAGCGTATACTTCACATCTACGGTCATATTCCCGGGGAAGCCGTTTTCTCCGTCAGGAAGAAGCGCTGTAAGCGTGACGGAATTTTCCGTATGCTCCTTTTCGGTAAAAATCCGGCGGGCAAGCGGCTCATCGGCACCGCCGTGGAGCATATGAATCCCCTTCATATTAGCGGGAACCTTTATCGTCTTGCCGTTTAATTCAAACTCTGCATTTTCGATGCGGTTTGCAACTCTGCCGCACACTGCGCCGTGGTTGGGCCCCGGCTTTAAGTAGTCCTCTCCGTTTGCATAACCGAGAACAACATCGCGCACCTTGCCGTCCTTATCCGGAACAAGAAGATTAACGATTGATGCCCCCGCCGAGATAATATCTGCCTGCATTCCGTTTTTGTTTTTGAGCGTGAAAAGCTCAAGATTTCCGTACATTCCTTTTTCAAAACTCATGACATTACTCTCCTAATATGTAAAATAATAATAAAAGATTGACATTAAAAAATATATATGGTAAAATGTAATTACAAAGGAGTTACCGAATGACGGTTGCTCCTGTATATTCAGTTAAAAAGAACTAACCGAATGTTTGGTAGCATTGGCGGTTAGCTCTTTTTATTTTCATAAAATAATGTAATAACAAGAATTATGACTTCAAAAACATGAATTAAATCCTGCCAAGAAACATATTGCACTACATCACCTCCTCTCAACGAGGAGGAAAATAAAAAGATATGTACCCCCTCATAGGATGAGGAAGCAACCGCCACCGTAGGGTAACTCCTTCGGGTTTTGTAAACCGTCTATATTTTATCACATATACAACAACTTTGCAATGTTTTTTACCATATAATCGGCATCTCGCCGTTTATTATCAGCTCCCGGTTTGCCAGATTAAAGTGGTTGCAGCCGAAAAAGCCGCTGTATGCCGAAAGCGGGCTCGGATGCGGTGCGCAGAACACCTTGTGGACAGGATTTGTTATAAGCTCCTGCTTTGTACGCGCATTTCGTCCCCACAGAAGAAATACAATCGGCTTTTCCCGCTCGTTTAACCGCTTTATAATTGAATCGGTAAAAACTTCCCAGCCCTTGCCGCTGTGAGAATTTGCCTCTCCCGCACGCACGGTCAGCGCAGTGTTCAGAAGCAGAACCCCCTGCTCTGCCCAGCGCGTGAGGTCTCCCGACCCCGGCTGAACGTTGCCCGTCTCTTCAAGCACCTCTTTATAAATGTTTTTCAGGGACGGTGGAAGCGCAACTCCCTCGCGAACAGAAAACGCAAGCCCGTGCGCCTGACCTTCACCGTGATACGGGTCCTGACCGAGAATGACAACCTTCACATCACGGTACGCCGTAAGGCGAAGTGCATTGAAAATGTCGTGCATATTCGGATAAACCGTATACGTTTTGTATTCTTCCCGAAGAAAATTACGAAGTGTTGTGTAATATTCCTTGTCAAACTCTTCTGCAAGAAGCTCTGTCCAGTCATTTCCCAAATCTATCATAAATATCACCGCCCGAAATTTTTGTTCTTGCTTTTTGTGACAATGCCAAAAGCATATATCAGCAAAGCACCTGTAACAAAAAGAATAATATCTGTAATATGCTCTATGCCGGGAAATACTCCAACTACCGAGGAAAGCAGAAAGCCAAACGCTGCAAAATGTGCATATCCGTGCAGCTTTTCAAATGCCAGATTTATAAGCTTGATGGTTGCCAGCAGAATGATTCCTGCCCCAAGTGATATCCAGAACATATCCAATATATTGAAACAGACAAATGATGATATAAGCTTATCATACATTCCTATCTGCATAAGCACAAAAGACGAACTTATCCCCGGAACAATGGCACCTATCGCGAGTATTGCACCTGCCGCAAACAACATAACCGGTGAAGAATCGGCAACAGCAGTAAGCCTGTGCTCTGTCAGCGTTGTGAAAAACACACCAACAGCGAAGGCAACAAGCATAGGTATTATATATGCCATTTTAAATCCTTTTTGTGTTGCTTCTTTCATAAATGAAGGAATGCTGCCGGCAATAAGCCCCATAAACAGCCATATTATGCTACGTTCAAAATTTTCCAGCAGCGGCTTCATCACCACGCCGAAAACGAGCATCCCAAGCAAAGCTCCCATCGCGAATATGCCGAGAAAGCACACAGACGGTTTGAAATCCTTGCGCAAATTCATAACAGAGCCGAGAAGCTTCGGATATATCCCCAAGGAGATAGCAAGAACCGAACCGCTGAGCCCCGGGGTTATCGCCGCAACTCCGATTATAAAACCGCAGACAGCTGTATTCAAAAAATTACGCAGATTAAAAACACCAAGCATATGTATTAACCCTCTTACGAAATCTTTATCAAGATAATTCTACCACAAATCCACTCATAATACAACAAAAACCGAAGCCGGAAATCAGCTTCGGTTATATTTGGATTTTTGATAATTACTTATCTGTCAAACCAAACTTTTTGTTGAACCTATCAACACGGCCGCCTGTATCAACAAGCTTCTGCTTGCCGGTATAGAACGGATGGCACTTTGAGCAAATCTCAACCTTAATGTTCTCCTTTGTGGAGCCCGTCTCTATAACCTCGCCGCATGCACAGGTAATCGTTGTCTGCTTATAATCCGGATGGATTCCTGCCTTCATGAAATTCACCTCTTTCGGTAATGCTTCTTTATTACTCAATTAAATAGCAAAGTAAATAATATCACATTTTCACGCAAAAATCAATAGTTTTTTTCATTTTTTCAAAGAAAAACACAGAAACACTAAATCTGCGGTTATTATTTACTTTATGTCGGCATATGTTGATTAAAAGGAGTGATATTTTTGGAAATTTATGTTGTCCGCGCAGGCGATACGCTGACCTCTATTGGCGAAATATTTAATATAAGCGCACGCACACTGTCTGCAGTGAACGAAATCCCGCTCAGTCAAGGTCTTGTCGTCGGGCAGACGGTGGTCATTCCGTCTGAAGAAAGAGCCCGGCTCCGGAGCATTACCGTTTCCGGTTATGCATATCCGTTTATATCTGTCCCGCTCTTGCGGAGCGTTCTTCCGTTTAACACATACCTTATTCCCTTTACATACGGAATAACGCCGTCCGGTGGTCTCGTGGACTTAAACGACGAAACCCTTCTTGCCCTCGCGCGTGAGTATGACACTTCCGCTCTTATGCATCTGTCCACGCTGACCGAAGAGGGCGGGTTTGACTCTGCTCTTGCCGATATCGTGTTAAATAATGATGACGCGCGGCAAAATCTGATACAAAACGTCATTTCCGTCATCGAAGAAAAGGGATATTCCGGAATTGATGTAGATTTCGAGTTTATCCCCGCACGCAACGCCGCGGCATATGCCGATTTTATTGCAGAGCTCCGCGAGCTTTTAAACCCAACCGGAAAAACCGTGGCCGTAGCACTTGCCCCGAAAACAAGCGCGGACCAACCCGGGCTTTTATATGAGGGACACGATTACGCACTGCTCGGCGCGGCGGCGGATAACGTTCTGCTTATGACATATGAATGGGGATATACTTACGGTCCTCCGCTTGCCGTTGCGCCGATTGAAAACGTCCGTGCAGTCATAGAATACGCGCTTACGGAAATTCCGCCCGAAAAGATTTATCTCGGCATACCGAACTACGGCTATGACTGGACTCTGCCGTATGTTCAGGGCGAGAGCCGCGCACAGTCAATTTCAAATGTAGAAGCAGTTGATATCGCGCGGGAAAACGGAGTAGAAATCCTTTTTGACGAAAGTTCTCAAAGCCCGTATTTTAACTACACCGCATCCGACGGAGCACGCCATGAGGTGCATTTTGAGGATGCCCGAAGCATTGCGGCAAAGCTTTCTCTTATTTCGGAATACTCGCTTTTCGGTGCGGGGTATTGGAATCTGATGCGCCCTTTCCCTCAAAACTGGGCAGTTCTGTCAGAGATGTTTGATATAAAAAATGTTGAAATAATGTGACATATGTAGTATAATGTCTTTATCGGAGCAATCCGATAAGGTAAGACTGAAAACAGTGTAACAGCTGGGCGGTTATGCCATCATCTCTTATATCGGGAGGTGATAGCTATGGATAGTGAATACATAATTTCATTTATGATTATTCTGTTACTTTTAGTAATTTCCATAAAAAAATAACGCCCACCGCCAAGTAGTGCGTTATTTTTTATAACAACATTCTTTTTGGCATAACCGTTTGAGGTCTTGCCTTTTCTATACTTATTATACTTAATAAAATATGTTTTGTCAACTATTTTGAAAAACTTTTGCAGTATAGTGCGTGGCTCTTCTTACAAAGAGCTACGCATTTTTTATTTTATTTTTTTATTTTATATAAGAAAATAAAAATATATCGCATAAAATAAGTAGTTTTTATTGTAATTGTGGCAGTACTGTGATATAATATGAACGCTACAACTTTCTAATTTTAAATACAAATTAATATTTCTTCGCTTATGAGGTACGCTATTGTAAAAAGCGTACACTCTTGTTTCGTCATACTCATAAGCGAAAAGTTTGTGTTATGAATTAGAAAGTGTGTAGCAACCTTTTGAAACAGAGTCCCTGCGTTTTTTGGTGCGCGGCTCTTCTTTCAAAGGGGGCTGCGCACTTTTTATTTTTGAAGGAGGTAAAACAATCATTTCAAACTGATATGCTATAACCTATATCTTTTCACTTTGGTAAATCAATTATCTCACTTTGCTGTTATCAATCGCATAATCCAATAAAATGTTAACCAATTCATTTCTTGAACGATTTGTTTCTTCTGACAGTTTATTCAGTTTTATAACAGTTTCTTCCTTTATACGAACAGAGAATGTTTTATATCCATCTTCGCCTTTCAAATTCTTTTTATTTATAATAAGTTTATCTTCCATAACATCTCACCTCACATATATTATATGTTGACAAAAATCATAAATATATGTTATTATATATAACATAATTAATAACATAAACGGAGGTAAAATCAAAATGAGAAACGCGCAAAAAATATTTATTTCCGTCCTCTTACTGTTCGCACTTTCCCTCTCCGCGAGTGCGGCTGTAACATGGACAACCGCAACAGATGCAGGGTATTACGACATTGACGGAGAGCCACTGCTCGGCGAAAATGCAGATGTCGGAGAACCGGATGAGTGGTATTACTATTTTGCCAAGTATAAAACAAACACTTCCGGAAGAATAAACCAAATGGAAATTGTTTCGTTTTATCGCGATATAGACACTAAATTCAGTACAGAAGAAGGTTTTTACCTCGTAAACGCTCTGTCACTGCGTAATAATTTTCTGAGTTTCTATGATACGGACAGTGATGTTGTTATAGCGGATGAGGCGGCGCTATCATATAAATGCGCTGAGGACTGCGCGGTTATCAGACTTGATGATAACACTTACGCAGGCGAAGAGCTTATACGTGTTCCGGATAATGAAGATGAACTGCGTGCATGGGACGAAGGCAACTCAGTCATTTATGTAAACAGCGACGGAGAAATAGGAAAGATTTATTCATTCACAGAAAATTATATAGTATAATAGCGTAAAGGAGATTGCGAAATTATGAAAAAGTACGAAAAGCCAGAGATAACGGTGATTACTCTCTTAAAAAACGATGTTATAACAACAAGCGGTACACCGGCAAATATAATTCTTGTAAACGGCGAATATAAAACCGCAACAAACCAAGGCTCAATGGATTTCGGGAATATAGGATAATAACAATTACAGCAATATTATTTGCATTATCCCGTAATATGTGGTAGAATATAGCAAAAGAAGAAAAAGGGCAGGTTTTTGTTATGTTTTCTCCCGAAGGGATAAAGAGAGTTGTTATAAAAGTAGGTACCTCCACGCTGACGCACAGCACGGGAAGGCTTGATCTGCGCCATCTTGAAACGCTTGCGCGAGTTCTTTCCGACATAAAAAATATGGGGCTTGATGTTGTTCTCGTCACCTCCGGTGCAATCGGCGTGGGTATGTCAAAGCTCGGTATGACCGTTCGGCCGAAGGAGCTTCGCTATAAGCAGGCAGCTGCATCCGTAGGTCAGTGTGAGCTTATGCACATTTACGACAAGTTCTTCCTTGACTATTCACAGGTTGTGGGGCAGATTCTTATCACAAAGAGCGATATCATCGAGGAAACGCGGCGTGAGAAGGTTGAAAGCACCTTCGAAGCGTTGTTTGAGCTCGGCGCAATACCGGTCGTAAACGAAAACGACACCACGGGCGTTGATGAAATCCTCTTCGGCGACAATGACACGCTTTCCGCCGAAGTTGCCGCGCTTGTAAACGCCGATTTGCTTATCATCTTTTCCGATATCGACGGTTTGTATGACTGTGACCCACACGCTAACGAAAACGCGCGCATTATACCGCGTGTGACGGAAATAAACGCCGATATACGCTCTCTTGCGGGCGGTGCTGGTACAAAGCTCGGCACGGGCGGAATGGTCACTAAAATCCACGCAGCAGAGGTCTGCTTTGAAAGCGGCATCCCGATGGTTATTACAAACGGCAGCCGCATTGAAAACGCATATGATATCCTTGCAGGTCATATTTCCGGCACACTGTTTATGAAGGACTGATGCAAGCGGCGTTTGCAATCATGATATGTTGCTATCTGTAACACAGACATTGACAAAGTCAATTTATAACTTATCGAAAAGTAAATATAACTGAAAAAAGACATCCGAGGGATGTCTTTTTTCTATGCCGCCGATTAAATTTTAAAGTTTTTCGCTATGTAGCTTGTATATTAGTACTCAATTTCAGAGCCGAACTGTGCAGCAAGTGCTTCAAGAGCTGCGTTGTACTCATCAAGGAATGCAACGGCTTCGCCGAGCTTTTCCGTTCCTTCAGTAACCTTTGCTTCATCGCCTGCTACAACAGCATCAGACATCATCTTGAAGCCTTCCTTGTAGGTTTCCATAACCTTAACATACTTTGCCTGAACATCCTTGACTTCTTCTGTTTCAAGAACAATAGCATTTACTTTTGCAAGAGAATCATCGCAAAGCGGGATGAGAACTTCGTCAAGGCTCTTTCCGAAATCAGCATCGCTTGCCATGCTTTCCCATTTTCCGACTTCTTCCTTGATTTTTTCGTAATTTGCGTTTACATCAACCATCTCAACGTTGAGGAAATTTGTGAGCTCTGTTTCAACCGGATCTGCACAAGCTGTGAAGAGTGCAAGAACCATAACGAGAGCAAGAGCGAGAGTAATGATTTTTTTCATGATAAACATCTCCATACTATAATGATTTATTTTGTGGCGGCAAATAATTTCCTTTACGGCATCGCAGTTCTTGTGAGCATATTTTCCTGCGCATTCACTTCAGCGGCAGATGACTTTGCCATAACGGAAGTGCGCATTTTTATTGTGTCCGAAATGGTTTTATACTCGTGCTCTGCATAGCCCTTTGTAAGGTCGAGAAGCGATGTCAGCGCATCCGCCTCTTTACCTGAAATTCAATCCACAAGATTTTTATATAATTATACACCGTACCCCAAGGTACGATGCAACATTTTTTTATATTTTATACCTCAAAAAAAGAAATAAGTACGAAAAAGGACCAAATATAATAATCCACCCGCATCGCGTGGTTTTCGTTTTAATCGAGTAGGGCGAAATTAACCACCCTACTCGATTGTCTCAATATTTACTTTTCAAACAAAGACATGAATGTGCTGAACATTTCCGACTATGTCAATGCCCGGAAGTTACGGATATTCATTAGATATTCGTAGCATATCTTTCCATCGCATCCATAACAGCTTTTGCATTTTCCAGTGGAACACCCGGATACAATCCGTAACACAGACACAAACCACCTTGAGGCGTTGCAATTTTCTTTACTGCATTCTTTATCAAATCATCAATTTCTTCCGGAGTTCCGTAAGGAGTAATTGATTGTCTGTCAATATCAAGCTCAACACAAGTTTTTCCGCGGAAGCGATCTGCTATCCAATCTATACCATTTACCAAATCTTGTATATTTATTACTTCGACGCCGCTCTCAACCAAATGGTCAGCCAAGCTGCGAATGTCACCGTCCGAATGCATTCGTATCGGGATTCCTGCATCTCTTGCAGGCTTCATCAAACGTGTGTAAGAAGGTTTTATGTACTGCTCAAACAAGTCCGGCGGAATCATAGGTCCAACCTGCATTCCCAAATCTTCGGGATAACCGATGGAATCACATCCGCTTTTTACAAATCTTTTGACGATTTCCATATTGAAAGTTTCAAGTTTATCAATCAATTCCATCAACAAGGGTTCCTCATCCATCATATCAAACATTAAATTTTCATATCCACGCAAGTCACACAGTTGTAAAAAAGTGTGTCCATGTCGTAATTTAGCATGAAAATCCTTTCCGGATTTCTTGAGCTCCGTCCATTCCTTTTCCTTTTCTGCCCAGTCCACCATATACAGTCCGTCGCTTTTCTCTGGATCCGGAATAGTCCAGGAAGTGCCAAATGCACTCCAATCCGCAAGAGGGTGTTCCTTAACCGTCCCTGTTATTCCGTCATCAGAAGTTACCCAAGTACATCCCATAGGGTCGGTATATGGAAAATCTTTTCGCGCAACCAACAAGCATTCCGGCATCCAATCATTATCGGGACGAACAAAATCCGGGAACAGATATTTATGTTCTTCCATCAGATTCCAAAGCGCATCCTTGGGGTAATGATGCCAACAAGCATCGTTTATCACAAAGTTTACGGGAATAAAATCAGGTTTCTCAAATCTGACTGCTTTTGTAAAATTTTCTGCATGATTGACTGAATAACAATCAAAGGTTTTTATTTTCATACTCTTTACCCCTTACAAAGCTCAACCGCTACGTCTGCCGCGCTTGCCGCATCAACAGTATACGCATCAGCTCCGATTTCACGACAAAAATCTTCCGTAACCGGTGCTCCGCCTACCATAATCTTGACTTTGTCGCGTATTCCTGCATTCTCTGCCGCTTTAACCACATCTTTCATTACTTCCATCGTTGTTGTCAGAAGTGCAGAGCAACAGATTACCTGGCAATTCTCTTTGATTGCAACCTCTACATATTTTTCCGGAAGTACATCGGTACCAAGATCCACAACTTCCAGCCCTTTTCCTTCCATCATCATCTTCACAAGATTTTTGCCTATATCGTGCAAATCTCCATGCACAGTACCAAGGCACACTTTTCCTTTTGATTGAATACCTTCTTCAGCTAAGTGTGGCTTCAGTATCTGGGATCCCATATTCATAGCTCTTGCCGCCATCAGTACATCCGGTACAAAAACCTCGTTGTTTTTAAATTTTTCTCCGATAATACTCATCCCACCAAGCAAACCTTCGTTCAAAATCAGTGTTGCTTCGATACCTTCGTCAATTGCATTTTGGACAAGCTGCTGTACTTGCTTCGCTCTTCCTTTTTGCAAAAGCTCTGAAATTTCATTTAAAATACTCATTTTTGTTCCTCGATTCTTTTTTATTGAATTTCAATCTTTATTGCCTGAAACAGGACTGCTTTATTCAAAAGACATTCCCCTTATATATAATTCGCTGAACACCTGATTTGCGGCCAACTGCAGAGTATCCGCTTTTTCTGAAATATACTGACAATTTTGATGTAAGTCACTTTGCAGCAATAGCATTCCGGCCCCGCTCAGTGCCGCATTTCCGACACACCTCGTTACCCCGCTCATACCTTTGGGAATCAGCCCAATTTTTTCCGCGCTCTCCAAGTGCAGATAATTGCCAAATCCGCCTGCTATATAGAGCACATCTACATCCGCAATCTCAATTCCTTTTGTAGCAAGAAGTGTTTCAATTCCTGCACAAATCGCGCTTTTTGCCAACTGCACCGCGCGAATATCTTCCTGTGTCAGGAATATGTTTTCCGCAATTTCAACTCTATCGTTTTCCATATACCCGCTTTCATCAATTAAACCGAGTTCAAGCAAACCGGCTATGGCATCAATTAGTCCACTTCCGCAGATACCTTTTGGAGGCGCGTTACCAATAGTATGAACAATCAGCTTTCCGTTGCTTATCTTCGCAGAATCAATTGCTCCTCGCTCACCTCTCATACCGGACGAAATTCCGGCTCCTTCAAATGCCGGACCCGCAGCAGTTGAGCATACAGTCAGCTCATCATTGTGCCAGAGTGCAATCTCTCCATTCGTTCCAATATCTGCAAGCAGCCTTGTCCCGCCTTTTTTACAGAAATCAACCGAGAGCATGGCACAGACGAGATCAGCTCCCACAAAAGCTGAAATGCAAGGCGGAAGATACATTTTGGTTTCCGCCGGAAGAGCTGAAAACCCGAGGTCTGCTGCCGAAACTGTGTATCCAAACAGTGATTTTACTTTGAAAGGCCAACAGGAAAGTGTTTCGGTCGAAAAATCACATAAAAAGTGTAGCATCACCGTGTTTCCTGTTATTACCAATCCGTCAGCTTCAGCCGAATTGATCCCTGCATCACTGATAAGTCCCGATACCAGTTCATCTATCTTATCCCTGAGAACACAGCAAATTTCCCTTTTCTTTCCTTCGTTTGCAGAATTAATTCGAGAAACCACATCACTTCCCCAACGCGTCTGCGGATTCAAAGCTGTCTTTGTTACCACAAGCTCTCCGTTTTCGGAAAATAATCCGGCGACAAGTGTGGTTGTTCCTATATCTATTACCACACCATATTTCTCGAAAAAAGGATTTGATGCCGACGCCGTCAACTTTCCGTCATCGCATATCTGCATTTCAGATTCGGAAGCATCATAGTATATTTCGCAGTCTCCGCATATACGGATCTGACATGCAAGGCGTATTCCCAAACGTATTTCCGACGGCGTCAAATGCTTTTTCTCAGCAGAGGTCATTTCGGAAAGCTCTCCTCTTGCCACTATTTTGCATTTTCCGCAATTTCCCGTACCGCCACAATACAGATGGGCATTTATATATTCAGACAATTTTGCTCCGTGCAGGGCTTCTATGAGTTTTCCGTTTATCTTCAGCGATACCGTTTTACCTGAGCAATTCATATTTTTTCACCAATACAACACCAAAGTAAATTACTGTGTTTTTCCCATTGGAATAAGGAATTCCTGCCAGTTTTGCCAACTGCGATACATTTACACCATATGCCTCCAATGACGAAACTGCACTCTGCGGATATCGGCACGGAGAACCGCTCTCTTTTGCGCAAACATTGCATACTCCGCAACCGCCTGTGCTCAGGAGAAGAAATTCACTGCTTTTTTCAGAACGGAAAAGCTGTTGCACTTTCTGCGTAATGGCAAAATGCTGTTTTTTTGCCTTCATCATTCCTTCGAAATCGAAGCTATCCGCCAATGTTCCCACAGTCTGATACACAAAACATAAACTGAATTTTCTAAGAGCCTTCATCAATTCATCAATTTCACCTATATCAGGAGGACACATCCAGCATTTACCGTACATTCCGCATTCATTGGAGTGACATAGCTTTCTAAAAGAAGCATCCAGCTCAATATCTTCTACATTAACTACTTCTGCACGGGTTGCTCCCAAATCAACTATTTTTTGCAGAAAATACTTTTCATTTGTCTCCATAGTTTTTAATCGTCTCAAAAAATACTCTGATATTTTCCCAGGGGGTCTCCGGTGGAATATCACATCCGGATGAGATTATGAAATTATCCTTCTCTGCTACTAATTTGAGAAGTTCTTCTGTGGCAGAACGAACTGCTTCGGGTGTGCCAAATCTCAACACGCCAACGGGATCAAGGTTTCCCATAACAAAAGTTTCATCAGGAAGCTTACTTAAGGCTTCTTTCATATCTATCGAGTTTCCGAAATGATATGCCGATGCCCCGGTTTTTAAAATTGAATCCAACATATACAAAACATTATCGCCGCAATTATGATATATGACAGCAAAGCTTTCATCCTGAACCGCATCCACTATTTTTTTAACATACGGAGATGAAAATTCTTCCTCCAACGACGGAGAGAGAAGACCTGCCACAGGCTCGGCCATTACAATTCCGTCAGCCCCCGCGCTCTTATAGCTCATGGCGTATTCGATTAAAAAATCAGTTGCCTTTTCTGTTACGGCATGCACCATATCAGGCTCGTCATAACAATCAAACATAACCTGCGTAACATCAAATAAGCGCGCCGCTAAAGAAAACGGACCTATTATCCCTGCAAAAACCGGACGGTCCGCAATCGAACTTTTGGCTTTTTTAATTGCATCAATATATATTCCGGACCTTGCCGCGCCAACCGGAGGCACTTTCAATTCTTCGGCCTCATCCGGAGTGTTAATCAGTCTGCCCGTTATCGCAGGTACTTCACTGTCTGAAAATTGAACCTGAGCACCAAAGCATTCCGCTTCGACCGACAGATCCATAAGACTGACCGATGCCGCCGACGGCACTTCCTCTGCAATTTTTATCATGCCTTCTGCTTGCTTTGTGCTGTCGGAAATCAGTTCCTTCACAGTTACCCCAAGAAGCGATATGCATGGAAATGACAGTATCGGCATTGCCTTTTTATCCATGGCTGTCTGCTGCAACCATTGTCTTGTATTATATTTCATTTCGTTGTCACACTCTTCACTTTAGACTCTTGATATTTAATAAAGCGGAGAAAAGGTAAAACTTTTTCTCCGCTTTAACTGCGTTTGAACCAGCTTTTACTTTTCTAATGATATAACTCTTTTGAGAAGTACTGCAACTTCTGCGCGGGTGGTGTAATCAGCAGGTGCAATTTTGCCACTCTTGCCGTTTACAAGTCCGCTCGTTATAAGAGCCTTAACCGCATCCTTTGCATAGTTTGAAACATCCTCAAAGTCTGCATAATCAACATCTGCCACCTCAAGATTTACACCCATTTTTGAAAGTGCGCGGTGTACAATCACCATCATATCCTGACGGGTTATCGTATTTTTCGGAGCATACTTGTTTTCTCCGATTCCGCCAACAATACCGCTGTTGCGTGCAATTGCAAGCTCTTTCGCGAAATAATCATTTGCAGATACATCCGCAAAATTCTCGGTGTTGTCACTTTCAAGGTTGAATGCGCGAACAAGAAGAATAGCGAAATCAGCGCGGGTGATGTTGCTTGCCGGGCTGAACGTGCTTGCAGACGTGCCCTTTATTATTCCATCTTCTGCAAGCACGCTGATTGCCTCCGCCGCCCATGCGTAGTTAGAAAGGTCTGTGAAACGGATATCATCCGTTTCACCCGAGGCCTCGGGTGATTTTTCGGTTTCATCTGATTTAGCGGAGTCCTCATCGTTTGGAACGTCGGAACCGCTGTTACCTACATCGTCAGAGGAATCCCCAACATTATTCTTCTCATCGGTCGGTGCGGCACCGCCACCGCCGCCTCCACCGCCTCCGCCTGCAGGTGCGTTGGTGTTGCCTGTCTGCGGAGTTTCCGGCTTGCCTGTCGTAGAGCCGTAAACTGTTATGATGAAGTGAAGCGTGCTTATTCTTCCTTCCGAATCGACAGCATTTACAGCTACATGGTTTTCTCCTACCTGTGAGTTGTCCGGTTTCCATGTTAGTACACCCGTTTCCGAATTGAGTGAAGCTCCTCTGGGAAGGTTTTCCGGTGTGTAAGTAATATCCACACCTTCCATTGTAGTTGCTGCATTGATTTTCACCTCAACTGTGCTTCCCGCACTTGTCGAAACATTTTCCTGCACTTCTTTAAACACCGGAGATTCATCCTCCGAATATGACGTAGGAATTTCAAAAGTTTGCCCCTTTTCAATGTTGTAGTTATATCCGGCGTATATATTGTTATTATCCTTATAACTGCGAATAACGGATACGGCTCCTGTACTGAGATTTACGGTTCCGTCCTCCAACAATTTGGCATCAACAATTCTGTAAGCTCCGTTCTGCACCTTATCGTTATCAACAAAAATACATCTGCCTATAAGATCATTCACATCAACGTCACCGGAAAACTTTACGTTTATAAAGTTTTCCCATTCAAGTTCGCGTGTGAACCCTAGTATCTGACCTGTGTATGCGGAAGGCTTCGGTATCTCCTGACCAATTATTGTTCCATCCTGTACGTAGCGATAGATGTTTTTTCCTTCTGAATTGATGCGATATACGCCCACAAAACCTGAGAAATCAAATGTTGCATTCTCATCACTTACTGTATATACCACATTTTTATTTGTAGCATAAACAATATAGTCTGTATTTCCGTTTACATAAGTGACCTTGATTGCATGAGCCGTATCATCTAGTCCTTCTTCGCCTTCTTTTACCGTTATCGGAATGGTTGACATCTCAGAAAGATATCTCTCGTTCTTATACGGTTCAAGTACAGTGGTGAACAAGCTGTCAAGTCCGTTTGCTCCCGAATGCTCTGCTATAACATATTCAAGCGTCTTCGGCATCTGGAGATTTTCCTTCTTCTGTGGGACATGACCACTTGCAATAGTGACCTTGCTCAAGTCGAAATCATTGAGCATTGTAAGCTTAAGGTGAAGGTTCTTACTGTCTTTAATCGCTTTACGGAAATCTGTTATGTTAAAGTCAACAGAAAATTGATTCTGCGGATTCATATCGTAACGGATGTTCTTGAACCATGTGTATCCTACCTGATATTTAGCTTCTTTATCAACCCCAAACTCAGTATCGGGACCTGCAAGAGTTCCGATATAATTTCCGTTTTCGTCGACCTGCTTGGTAATCTCAAGTCCTTCTGTATCGTGGATATTATCAGACTGTGCATGGAAGCTGTACTCATGCCTGTTGCCACCTTTAACTCGGAAGAAATCCACACCATAAGACGATTCATCATCAACTTTTATCATGAGCAGTGTTCGTCTGTATATAGGAGCTGTGCTGTACGCTATCGGAGAATCAACATCGAATAATTTAACAATTCCACTATCGTCGAAGTGTTTTGGGTAACCATGCTGCTGGACAAGCTTGTATTGTTTTGCTCCATTTACAACAACCGTGTTATGAGAAAGCGTTGCTTTCGTCCAGTCATTTGTTTCTCCAAATCCGGTCGCGGTTGTGGGATAACCCAAGTCAGGTGAGAAGTTAAGTCCATACGCTTCCATTCCGATTGAAAGATTATCTCTATGAGCATGAGATTCAACATTATTGCCAAAATTTATCCAGAAATCACGAAGAGTATTCGTGTGACTTACCGCAGTGGTATTGTTGGATTTTGTTCCATCTCTGAGCACCGCAAAACCATATCCCGTAAGAATTTCACTTCGCTGTTCCGGCATATCTGAAACATATTTCATAACGTCTTGCTGAATCTCCTCGGGATTCTCTGAATAAATGCTGTAATGTAAGTCTTTTGTTGCATTACCATTCATTCGATATATTTGTTCTGCAATTCTTTTAGCAAAAACAGTATCCTTTAAATACTGCATCCCCGTTGTCAATGGAGACAGGGTTGTTGCTAACTCTCGACTTGCTACCGCAGAGGAGTCTCCTATTTGAACAGAAAAGCTATCGGCAAGCACAACCGAATCGAATGCAGCAAACATCTGTGCATACTTAGGATTATCAAACAGCTTATAGTTTCTTGTTCCGCTATAATCCTCAAGAGTTTCTGCTACTCCAAGCAGATTTTTCAGCCACTCTACGTTGTAGTTCGGACCTACCTCATTACCAAAGCCATCACGGTTTACGACGTTTATAAGCTGCGGAGCAAGATTTCCTCCAGTTGTGCTTTCAAAAACGTGCTCTCCGCTTTGGAATACAAAATCAAGTATCTCATCTGTCTTTGCTTCATCATCAAGGGATACTGCCGCAATCGTGAGAGCTTCCTGCATCATTCCGAAGTTGCCCCATATCTCGCCTTTCTTTGCCGACTCAAAGCTCTCAATGAGAATACCATCTACCCAGTTTTGCCATATCTGCTCGGGTGTGGACTTATCGTTGGGAAGATTGAATTTACGCGCTGTTTCCTGAAGCTTTGCCTGAACCTGATTGTCATAAATCATCGGGAAGAAGGCATCCGTTGCTCTTGCAAATACTTCGAAAACATTACAGTCGTTTATTCTTCCTACGACTTTTCCTTCCTGTCCTTCAGCCAATCCTCCGCCCACAAAGTAGAAATCACCGCGGTATTTATCCATATGATAATCGGGCATTATATCTGCCACACGGTCAATCATAATCGCACCGGCTCTGCCGTACTTTTCGTCGCCTGTGTAAACATATGCATTAATAAGATTCGGGAAAACATCCTTACGAATCCATTCCCAGAAATAGAGGTGGTAAATAGCGATCGGAGAATGGCGCTCGGCTATTCCTCCATTTATAAATCTGCGTCCTTTGGCATCTCTCGGGATATATCCATATCCGTCATCGACGCCCCAGCCTTCAACGGTTTCACCGTCGCGCAAACCACGATTTACATTAAGCGTTTTCACTTCCGCTACTTCCGGATACAAATCATTTTTCAAATATCCGTATCCGTAGTCGCTTCCCGCTTTTGCATACTCTTCCGCAAACAGCTCTTTATGCTTTCTGTGCGCTTCCTCAACATCAAAGCGACCGTTCTCATCAAGACCCAGCTTCATAAAGCTTTCAAAATCATTTGACGGGAATAATCTCTTGCAATCCGGGCATTGAACCTTCCACGGACGATTTATGGGATCAAGATCCCATCCTCCGGCGCCTGTGTGGCCGTATGTTCCCACGACATCTGCTCCGCAGTATTTGCAGTAAGCATATTCGGTATCATTGATTTCGCCGTGTCTTATCGCACGCGGAATTCCTTCGCCAATCATAACATTGACGAGCTTGTCAACAGCGTTAACATATTTATCCGCTGCTTGTGTTGCTACTTTTTCTTCCGATTTTGCCCATGAATATTTCTGTATGTTTTTCTGCGCTATCGCTCTTTTTTCATATGTATACATGGTCGGTTCGCTTTTTGATATTCCGTCAGCTACCACAAACTCGACAACCTCGCTTGTCCACAACTCTCCTCTGAACATAGTTTCTGCACTGATTGTCACTGTTCCCTCAGACAAAGCGGTAAACGTGAAATCATCATTAAGCTTTGCAAATTCCTCGCCGGTAATCGTGTAAACAACATCTGCGTTGTCTATCTTTATTCTGGCTCCGCTTCCCATTTTTGCATAGGTTGCAACCGGACGAGTTCCAAAGCTACTTAAATATATGCGCTCCGGAACATCAACCTCTATTCCGAGAACCTCACTCGTGTCTACAATCGTCACAGGAACATCCTGCGAAACCGATAAATTGTCCATTTTTGCAGTTATACTTATTATCGCTTTTCCGTCAGCAACACCATTCACATTGCCGTTTATATCTACCGTAGCAACATCGGGATTAGATGTGTCGTATATTACAAACTGCATTTCGTCTGCACCAAGCCCACTTCCGTCTATATGACGTGCAACAAATGAAACAGGCACAGTTGTACCAACATCAATT
Organism: Oscillospiraceae bacterium; assembly: GCA_015068085.1. Lineage (GTDB taxonomy): Bacteria > Bacillota > Clostridia > Oscillospirales > JAAYXM01 > SIG480. The sequence goes on along the minus strand of SVLF01000001.1, from coordinate 8,259 downwards.
TTCTCCGGCAAGCTACACTCCAGTCCTTTAAGGCGCCGTCCTTCAAGTTCAAGTGACTGTACAGTTATGTAACCATTGTTATCGTTTGTCTGTTTGAATATGACGATATATTCGCCCGGTTTTGCAAATTCAGCACCTTTTAATTCTGCAACGCCATACTCAAACGCATTCTGTCCGTCAAGCGCAGCGCTATAGTAATCTACATTGCCGAGGTAATAGTTTTCCGTGAGCATATTATCCGGGTTTCCGGCATCCTTCGGCACAATATAAATATCACTTGTTCCGGCACTCGCTCGCATTCCGTAAGCAGCATACCGGAGCGTTGCATTATACTTTCCGGCCGCCGGAACTTTGATTGTGAGTCCTACCCACTTATCTTTTGCTATGTTGAGTCTTAGTCTCCACTGGGGATCTCCGGTACCGGAATAAGCGTACGCACCGGACGGCTTTGTTGACCAATCAGGTCCCGTACCATACCATTCCCAGTTGCCTGATACCGTGTGTTCATACGTTATTCCCCGGATATCCTCTTTTCTTCCCTGATTATCTGCAAATCCCATATCAGGAAGAGTAGGATCCCATGTGCTTAAAACATCTTTAAACGTATATTCCGCATAGCTTCGTGAATAATCAATGGGAGCGGAAACAAGGATTTCAAGCGTTTGTACCCGGCTTATATTTTCAAGCTCGGCTTCTATTTTTACAGTCGCTGTTCCGTATGACAAACCTGTGATAACTCCGTCTTCCGACACAGATATTATTTCTGTATCTTCTGTAGAATAAGTTATCTTATCCACATCGTCTGCAGTAAGCTTTTTTCCGAATGTGCTTTCTGCAGAAAAAGTTATTTTTGCACTGTCGTTCACATCAATTATCTGACGATCAAGCGTTGAGGTTACATATTTAATGTGCTCTTTTCCCACGTATACAATTAAGTCCTGTGTTATTTCCTTTTCACCAAATTTTGCGGAAATGGTAATTGTCGCGGCCCCGTCATCCTTGCCGGTAATCACTCCATCTTCCGATACAACTGCAATATTCTCATCACCTGATTTGTATGAAATGCTGTCTATATTATTTTCATACAAAGTATTTCCTTTGCTATCTTTTGCAAGAAAATTAATCTTTACCGATTCACCGATATCAAACGCATCAATCTCTGTTGTGCACTCAACGCTCTTAAGCTCTCCAAGATTTCCTATAAGAACAAGCTTGTTCGGGCGCAAAATGCCCTCTTCTGTCTGCTTAAATACAATTATGTATTCTTCATCCTTTTTAAGTTCAAGATCGTCTATCGGAACAACTCGGTCTGCCGTATCTCCTGCATTAGGAAGAGATTCGTAGAAATTCAGGCTTGCTACAAGAGCATCAGAAGTGAGAAGAGATGTTATGTCCTTGCTTTGCGGTTTGGGAAGAATATATACATCGCTTTCACCCGTTCCGGAATCTGTCCCGTAGGTGCAAATACCGAGTCTCGCAAGATACTTGCCGCTTTTCGGAGCTTTGAACGTCAGCGCAAACCATTCTCCGACAGACATGCTGTCAACCTGCATACGGCAATTTCCAGAATTGTACCAAAACGCTCGAGCTCTTACTGTATCCGAATTCGTTCCAAACCATTCCCAGTTGCCGTCCGTTGTGTCGGCATAAGTAATATCTATAACCGTGGGCTTTGAACCATTTTTCGTAGTCCATGCATCCGTAACCTTGCTGAATACGTATTCTGCGTCAATTCCCGCAAATCCTTCAATAACAGTAACACTAATATCTTGAGTCTTTGTAACATTGCCAATTGATGCTGTTACCGTGATAATCGCATTACCCTTTGCTACTCCGCATATCACACCTTGCTCAGAAACAATTGCTATATTATCGTCGCTTGAAGAATAGCTTACATAGTCTAAATCCTCTGCAAAAAGAAAATTTCCATTTGTATCCTCGGCTGAAAATGCTATCTTCATTGTATTATCAACAAGCAACTCATTCTCACTTACGCTGCAATTTATCTCAGCCAGCTCTCCGATATTGTTTACAAAGCTTAACTTATTCGGACGCAAAATCCCCTCTTCGGTTTGCTTGAATACGATTAGATATTCCTTCGTGCTATCAAGATCCACTCCCTTTAACGGTATTTCGCAATCAACAATATCGCCGGCATTTGGAAGCTCTTTATAAAAATCTACGCTTGCAACAAGGGTTTCGTCAGTAAGCAACGCCGCTACATCCTCTTCTTTCTCCACGCGAGGAATAATATAGACATCACACTTGCCGGTGCCGGAATCCGTGCCGTAAGCACACATACCGAGTCTTGCAAGGTGCTTTCCGCTTTCCGACACTTTCAACGACAGAGCAAACCATTCTCCAACTGCCATGCCGTCAACCTGCAAGCGACAGGTAACGCCAGCCTTGTACGAAAAAGCTCTCGCTGTGATGGTTTCTGAAGTCGTCCCGAACCACTCCCAATTTTCATAAGTTGTATATTCATATGTTATATCCACAGCATTCGGTCGTGTCCCGATTTTTTCCGGCCAGCTGTCTTTTATCGAACTGAACACATACTCGTCATTTGTAGCATCTGCCGATACCATACCCGGCGTAAAACAACTTGCAAACATACAAAACGTAAGCAAAATTGAAATTATTTTTTTCTTCATAACTTCCTCCTTAGTCTCATTATGGCAGAGCGTTCAACTCTGCCATATCTCAAATTGCGTATGTGTATTTATTCTGTTATGTCTACGTATTTCACCTCATATGTCACTCCGTCGTCCAAGGTGTAAATAATGTATCCTGTTGCATCCAACCCACCTTCTGCCGGAACGGTGAACTGGTTATGAGCAACCTTTCTCTGCGAGGTATATGTTTTCACATTTACCGTATCCTTGCCGAAGATGATACCTGCTTCTACGATTTCGTAAGCACCTGCATCATATTCAAGCATATATGCCTTATGATTTGCGCTGTAATCAAGAATTGCAACCGGAACTTTGTCTGTAATTTCTTCTGTTCCTTCAGTTATATTAGTTGAATCCCATACATTGAATTTGTATGTGTCGCCGTATGCTATAATTTCTCCATCACGTTTCCAACACGTTGTTGCATCGGAAGTCGCATTAAGTTCTACCGGTGCGTTGTAAACATCCGCATCGGAGACTGCACCACCATTATGCGTTACTCCAGAAACATCTCCGTCTTTATACTGTGCTACTGCGTTTGTTGTTCCTGCTTTAAGCTCTGTATCAGGTGTGAGCAACAAATTGCCGTCCGTAAACCAGCCGAGGAAAGTGCCAAAGCCCGTAAGAGTCGGAACTCTTGTCACGTCTGTTGCATAAGTAGCTTCCGTAGCCTTGCCAAGGTACGTGCCGTTCTGATTCCAGAACTCTACAACCTTTGCGGTTTCTTCTGCAATCGGCTCATAAACCGCAGTAAGATATGTGTTTGTCCAGACTCGGTAAGTGTCGCCCGTGATATCCACCCATGCATTGTCATCGGAAGTATCTGCGCCGCGCTTCCAGCCAACGAACTTGTAGCCGGGGATGTTCTGCTCATGCACTGTTAATGTAACCGAATCGCCGCGGTCAACAGTGTCAATTGAAATATCATTAAATCCGTCAATATTAGTTGTCTGTGCAAATGAAACGGTTTCTTGAGCCCACTCCGGCTCTTTCTCGATTTGTGCACCGGGGATTTCGGTCAGGACAAGCTGATTCGGACGAAGATTTCCGGTAGCCGTCACCTTGAACACAACGATATATTCCCTGTTTTCATAAAGCGTGAAATTCTTCAGCTCCTGTATTTTTGTTTTTGTAGTCCCGCTTGTAAGCGAAGAATCTGAATAATTCACATTGCCTGCGCGATACTTTTCAACAAGAGAGGACTCAACCCTATTTTCATCACAAAACGGAATTATGTAAATATCACTTTTCCCTGCATCCCCACCATATGCAACGTATTCAAGGCTTGCAGACCATTTTCCCGTTCCGGGTGACTTTATCTTGAGGGCAAACCAATCTTTCTCAACCATACCGGCAATCTGCAAGCGGGAATCTGTTGATAATGCAAAAACCTTAAAGTTATCACTTGTTGTATTCTTGCTGTGCCATGCCCAATTTCCGGTCATCGTCTGATCGTACGGAATGCCCTCAACTGTTTTATAGCTTGAACTTCCCTGCATTTTCTCCCAGGTGTCTTTAACTCCGCTAAAGAGATATTTTTCGGTACTTACAACGATAACGTTTAACTCTGCCGTCTTTGTTACATCTCCGAGAGTTGCGGTCACAGTAATTTTTGCCGTACCGCTTGCAACAGCCGTTATAACACCGTCAACGACAGTTGCCACATCACTATCGGACGAGGAATAGCTTATCACTTCAAAGTTATTTGCTTTCAGTTCTCTGCCGTTGCTGTCAGTTGCTGCAACTGAAATTTCTGATTTGTCACCAGTCAAAATTGTCGTTTTTGTTGCAGTTGCGCTGAATTCAGAGAGTTCTCCCAGCTTTTCCACATGCAGATTCTTAATCAACATTTCACCATCAGCTGTCGTTTTAAACACAAGCAGATAGTTTTTGTCACCTTCAAAAGCTACACTTCTGAGTTCTTTTTTCTTGTTGGCAGTCGCACCGGAACTCAAGGTAGTATCTTTAAAATTTAAAGCTCCAATCGGTGAAGATGCAGCGAGCGCTGCATTTACAGCATCCGTATTGACTTCTTCACCGGCAGGTCTTTCAATAACATAAATATCGCAAGCACCGGCTGTTCCGGAAGTCGGATTGTATCCAAAATAGTCAATCTCCGCAGCATATATTCCTGTAGGCTGAGCTTTAATGTCAAAAGCAAACCATTCATCTTTTAATGTGCCATATACGTGAATTCGATCATCGGAATCCTTACTCCAATTTCTTATTTTTGCGACGGCGTTTGAAGAAGTCCATGTACTTCCATACCATTTCCAATTCCCGGAGTCCGTATCGTCGTATTTTTCAATCGTGTCTGCTGAGGTACCGGCGGCGGCAACACCTCCAAATACATAATCGGCAGTAACCTCCTCTGAGGCAAACGCCGGCTGCAATGCCATGCTGAGAACCATAATAAGCAGCAGTGCAACAGATATTATTTTTTTCATAGTACATTTCTCCTTTTTCGTAAAATCCTTTAATTTTATTATAGCGTACAACAGGCGCCAAATCAATTAATTTAGACTGCATAAAAGTATCAAATTAAGAAGATTTTACATATCAGGAATAGACTATATAAAATTGACACACCGATGAAAATATGATAAACTTTATAGGTAGGGAGGTGCTGATGTATGGAAACTCCGAATCAACTGCTTGCGCATAATCTGCCACACCGTGAGCTACGGACACGAATTGTCGATTTATGCACACATTCAAGAATAGATTCCCCCCATTACCATTCCGAAGCCCAGCTTTGGTACACACTTGAAGGGTGCTATCAATTCAGCGTTAACGACACCGTCTATACCCTTCCGCGCGGCTCGCTGCTTTTCATTCCGCCGTATGCGCCGCACTTTATAAACACACTTGATTTTCCCGATAAAAAGCTTGTGTGCTGTACCATAAACATCAAGGAATACAATGATATATGTGCAACGAAAGAGATTCCCATTCCCATATTGTCCTTCAACGATTTTGGCTTGTATGTCAACGGAGAGCCCCGCACAATAGCGACGCAGCTTGTTGATGAAGATATTAAAAAGGCAGACATTCTTTTGGGTGATCTTGTTAAAATGCAAAACGAGGATATTTCAAAAGAAACAATGCTGCGGCTGATAAGCAGTATTTTCTCTTTTCTCCCGAAATGCGATGCTCCCAAGCTTACAATAAACAAGCTTTCCTTGTTCCTTGAAAAATTTGACGCGATAACAGATGTTGTGACCTATATTTTCGACAATTTCTCAAAGCAGATAAATTCTGACGATATGTATAAAATGGCAATGATGTCGCGCTCCGTATTCTTTCGTTCTTTCCAGATGATAACAGGTGTCACGTTTGTTACTTTTCTCAATTCCTTCAGGGTAAGACAGGCTCAGCATCATCTTGTTCATACTGATACAAAGCTTGATTCAATCGCTTCGGAATGCGGATTCACGCACCAGAGCCATATGATTCACACCTTTAAGAAAAGCACTTCACACACACCAACAGAATACAAAGTTCTTTCAAGAGACTGGTATCAGAAATATCGCCCTGAGTTCTTACGAAAATATAAGTCGCGAGAAAGCACAGACGAGAACTGAATTACGAAAAAACTCACCGAAAACGCATAAATGCGTTTTCGGTGAAACTTTTTTTATTTTACTCTGTTATATGCTGTTTCATAGTATTTAAGCAAGCCATCCACATCAAGCTCGGAAAGCTCTTTTTCAAATTCATCCCATTCACTCAGCGGTTTTTGACCGAGAACGAACTTCTGAATACTCTCCTCAACAAAAGTTGTGATGGACGTTGTGAAGTCTGCCATTTCTTTGGATTCCTGCGCAGTGAAAGAAAGCCATCTTCCCGGATTAAGGTTTGGATAGGTATATTCAAGAACCATATCTGTTGTTGCTGCTTGCTCTTCCGACGCAAACGCATCTGCAGCTGCGGGGTCTATGCGGAGATATGTGCCTATTGTGGTAAAACCGTAAAGCGAGCGTGCGCTATCGCCCTCTGCGGGGAGAATGAATTTTTTCTTACCGTCAACCACCTCATAGGTTTCTCCCTCTTTACCCCAGCTTACGGCAAGCTCTCCGGCATCTGAATACATCCAGTTTACGTAACGAAATGCATTTTCGATGCTTTTTTCATCACCCGTGTTGCAAATAGAGTATCCCATTGTGTCAACGTTATATTTATTGACCATAGGGATTCCATTTTCTCCTGCGACAGGCGGTTTCATTGCAGTAAGAGTAAACTCAGGGTTCTTCTCTCTCACAATGTTCTGGAAAAAGTCTATTCTTGTCTGATATTCAGGCATAACGAAGCCTTTATCGGTGGTGACAAGCTCCTGCCATGTGGATGTATTGATTGTAAAGAAATCTGCCGGCATAAGCTTGTTTGCAACCATCTTGTTGAGGAAAACAACCATATCATATATCTCATCCTCGGTTGCACCATAGCACCATTTTTCATTTTCAAAATCGTAATAAACGCCTAAGCATAAGCCGGGCTTCCACGATGAACCGATAAGGTCAATGTTATCAAAACCCTGACGCACGCAGAACGGATATGACTCCGGATAAAGCGCTTTTAACTTTACGCATACATCATACAGCTCGTCCATCGTTTCCGGCGTTTTCAGATTGTGCTTTTCAAAAACATCCTTACGGTATAACCATGTGCGCACGTTTGTGCTACGCGACATTCCGTAAATCGGTGCAAAATATACCTTTCCATCCACACCTTTTCGCGTGTCACGAAGCCATTGCTCATTCTCAGGAACATTATTCCAGAATTCGACGTAATCCGGAAGAAGGTCTAATCTGTCATCAAGCGCAACAAAAGCACCTTGCTCACAGAATCCTGAATACGTAGCAGGTTGGTTTTGAAATCCGATAAGATCCGGAAGGGTGTCCGGCGATGCCATAACAAGCGGGAACTTTGTTTTGAAATCAGATGTTGGAACAGCGGTAATGTTGATCGTTCCGCCCACTCCGTCCTTTATGTATTTCCAGACTTCAAAATCCTCTTCATACGGCCAGCTCGGATGGCTTGCTATCATTACATCAAGCACGGCATCTGCAGGAAGAGCCTTTCCTGCCTCTATCTTTACCCCCGGTGCATCGGCACCATTACTTTCTCCACACGCGCAAAGCGCGAGCATCATTATTGCTGCAAGAAAAAACGTTGTGATCTTTTTCATTTTTTGTTCTATCCTTTCACTTATTTGTATACTTTAAGTATAATCTCCCGCAAGTAAAAAGTAAAGAAAATGACATTGCAGAAAAGTATCAAATTTGCACCGTTTTTCCTTACCGGCCTTGCCGTTTTCAAGCTCAATCATTTTGTGCGCATCCCAGCGGGAGGTGAGAGCAACTCCTATCCGGCTCATGGCGTTATTGATATTTTCATCCACTGCAACAAGAGAGCGTTGCGAAGATACAAAATGGAAACGACAAAACTTGCAAAAATAATCGAGTAGGAGGCTAACCATTAATTGATTAGCCGACCTCTCACACCACCGTGCGTACCGTTCGGTACACGGCGGTTCAATCATATTGAGTGCAAAGACTTGTATGCCTCGGATATATCATAATAT
>SVLF01000125.1 GCA_015068085.1 Oscillospiraceae bacterium | reverse complement strand
TTCTTACTATGTAACAGAGCTTCGCGGATATGACAACTGGGAAATGGTCGGTGCGTGCCCGTACTTCGACGTTTTCTCAACAACAATCATCAACTGGGACCTTCCGGAAAAGTTCTTCCGCGAGATTACCGAGAGAACCGTTGCAATTGCAAAGAAATACGGAAAAGAGTCCGAGCGCTGGCTTATGGGTTATAATAAGCGTCCGGATGATTTTGCACAGATTGACAAGGTTGTTGATATGTATGAAGAGCTCGGCGTTGACCGCCTTGCAACGTGGACTTACCGCGGCGGCTACGGCACATCCGTTGCCGCAAAAGACCCGATTGAGCTTTGGGACAATATCGGCAGAAACTACGAGAGAGTTCTGAAAAAATGATTTTTGAAGATTATCTCGAAAGAATAACTTCCGTGTTGAACAAAATAAAGGAAACACAGAAGGATAAAATGCTATCTGCGGCGCAAATGGTATCGGAAACGATAAAGCGTGACGGAATAATCTACATATTCGGATGCGGTCATTCTCATCTCATAGCACTTGATTGCTTTTACCGCGCAGGCGGGCTTGCAAATGTAAGTGCAATGCTCGATACTGATTTGATGCTTCACAACGGTGCGGCAAAAAGCAGCAAGATGGAGAAAATGAGCGGTATTGCGGAAAGCATATTTGAAAGATATTGCCTGACCGATAAAGATATTCTGATTACGGTATCTACATCAGGCAAAAACGCTGTTCCAGTTGAGATGGCAAAGGTTGCAACAGAGCGTGGAATAAGAAATATCGCCGTTGCATCAAGTGCCTACTTTGCGGATAAAAAGGATAACGATATGCTTTATGAGTGCGCTGATATGTATATCGACAACTGCGTACCACACGGCGATGCGGTTATGGATATATCGGGATGCGGCACAAAAATGGGCAGTGTTTCAACCGCCGCAAGCTCGTATATATTAAATTCTGTTCTTCTTGAAGCGGCAGAGCTTGCCGCAAAGGACGGTACGGAAATTCCGATATATATGAGCGGAAATGTTGACGGCGGCGCGGAGTATAATAAGGCTCTTATAAAAAAGTACCTTCCGCGAATAAAGCATCTGTGAGATGGTGAGAATATGGCAAAAATATCGGTTATCGGCATTTGCGGGAACTCAATATTTATGAATGTTGATCACTTCCACGAAAACGGTGAAACTCTCGCTGCCGAAAGCGTTTATGAGGAAATCGGAGGCAAAGGCATAAATCAGGCAATTGCCGCATCACGAATGGGAGCAGAGGTTTCATTTCTTGCTGCAATAGGTGATGATTCCGATGGCGACAAATGCAAGCAGTGTTGCAAAGAAAACAACATCAAAGGAATATTTAGAACCAAGGATAATAAAACAACCTTTGCGTGTATCCTTACCGATAAGCGCGGAGAAAACCGTGTCACGGTTTATCGCGTAGCCGAGCTATCACCGGAGGATGTTCTTGATTTTGAAAGCGAAATTGCAGAAAGTGATGTACTTCTGCTTCAACACGAAGTACCTGCAGAAGTAAACGAAACAGCGGTGAAGCTTGCGAAAATTCACAATGTAAAAGTAATCTTAAACCCCGCACCAATCAGGCAAATTTCGGATGGTATTGCAGAAAGCGTTTTTGCGGTAACACCCAATGAGCAGGAACGCCAAGCGATAGACATAAGCAAATTTCAAAACTGCATAACAACGCTTGGTAGTCGCGGATGCAGTATCAACGATGAAGCTTTTATCGAAAGCTTGAATGTACAAGCCACTGATACCACAGGTGCAGGAGACACTTTTAACGGAGTGTTTGCAGTATGCATTGCAGAGGGAATGGATTTGAAAACCGCTTGTAAATATGCTGTGACAGCATCCGGTTTGAGCGTCACAAAAAAGTATGTATTAAACTCAATTCCAGCGAGAAAAGAAATAGAGGAGAAAATGAAAAATGAATGATTTTGGATATTTTGAAAGCTTGCTCAAAAATTTCGAGCAGGTAAACAGCACCCAGTCCGAGAATATCAAAGCGGCGGCATCGCTTATGTGTGATGCAATCGCAAACGACCGTCTTATCAACGTTTTCGGCGGCGGCGGACATACAACCCTTCCGGTTGGCGAGATGTTCTTCCGCGCAGGAGGTCTTTCCTGCATCAACCCGATTATGGAAACAGGTCTTTCTGTATTCAATCAGGCACTTAAATATCTTGAGCTTGAAAGAACAGTAAACTACGGCAGTGCAATTTTAAAATACTATGATTTGCAGAAGGACGATGTTCTCATTATCTTCCACAATATCGGTATCAATCCTGCGACGATTGATGCGGCGGAAGAGGCAAAGAAGCGCGGCGTTAAGATTATCGCCGTATCAAGTGAGGCGTGGCAGAAGGAAATGCCGGAGGATCATTTCATCCGTCATCCGAACAAGAAAAACCTCTTTGACTATGCAGATGTCTGCATTGAGGACTTTAACCCCGTCGGTGATGCGGTTGTAAATGTTCCGGGACTTGACACGCCCATTGCACCGGTATCAAATATCATTGACTTCTACATAGCGCATCTTCTTGAAATCGAAACCGTCAAGCAGTGTATTGACCGCGGCATCACACCGCCGGTATGGTCAAGTGCAAACACACCGGGCGGCGATGAGAAGAACGCAAAATATCTTGAAAAATACAGACCAAGAGTAAAAATGCTTTAAAGAAAAGGAGCTGTCAATAATGAATAAACTTCAGGAAAAGCTTGATTTTCTGCTTGAAAAATATTCAGTAGAGAAAAAAGCAGTATTGAAAGATGCAAAAACAGTTGTAATCAACGGAAAAGAAATTCCGATTCTTTCGCACAGAAGTGAAAGAAGATTTGTCGAGCTTAAAAATATCGTCAATAACGGTACTTTGGTTGGTGTAAGCGTAATGCGCGTTGCAAGAATAGTTGAGAGCGGAAAAGACCTTTACGAAGCCCTTTACCGTGAGTTTGACCTTTGCCAGTTTATATTGCAGAGAAAAATAAAATCCATAACCGTTATGGAAAACGGCAACGTAATGAACTCTATTGCAACAACCGAAGATGGCGTTGTCTGCACGTTTGAAATTTCGGCTACACTTGCAAAAGGCGAAATCGAAAAGGATAAGCATGAGATTATTTCACAGCGCGGTATCGCTTGCGATGTTGTCGTTGATGCACAGCTAAAGCAGGATTCAATTTATGTGTTCGGCAGCGCGAACAAGAAATATACTGATGTTGATTTTGAGCTTTACGGTCTCTCAATAGATGAAATTGCAATTGTAAGAGCGGCATTCTCCGTTGCTCAGAATAACACTTCCGATGAAATGCTTTCCGCAGATAATAATCTTTGCAAGCTTGTTGAGATGGCAAAGAAATCTGCACTCAGCGGCGAAAGAGAGGTAATGTAATTATGAAACCTTTAAAGATTGCTATGATGAGCATGACCCACGGTCATACAAGAAAATATTATCAGGTGCTCAAAGAAAACCCGAAGCTTGATTGGGTTGCGGTATCAACAGCTAATGATGATGTAAAGAAAATCTTCCTTAACAGCGTTGACGGTATTCCGTGCTACGACAGCGAGCTTGAAATGCTTGATGCACATCCTGAGATTGAAGCTGTTGTTCTTGCCAGTGAAAACAGCGACCATCTTCGCCAGATGAAGCTTTGCGCAGAGCGCGGAATTCATATTCTTTCCATGAAGATTCCGACCTTTGATATGGATGAATATGACGAGATGATAAAGCTCGTTGACGAGAATAACCTCGTTTGCCAGATTGAGCTTGAAATGCATTATAACCCCGTCATCGCAAGACTTAAAGAGCTTGTCAAAAACGGCGAAATCGGAAAAATTAAGTCATTCAATGCGACAAATATCACGCTTTCTCCCGTATGGGCATTCCCGTGGCAGGGCGTTCCGGAAAAGAGCTACGGCAAGCGCGTAAGCATAAAAGACGGAGATTCCCGCTTCCGCGGCGGCGCACTTTGCGATCATCCGCACATTTTTGATATGATAAGGCATATGACCGGAAGCGATTTTGAGAGCATCTACGCCGAAGTTGCTCCGAATATCCGCCCCGATATCGAAGAAGAGGATATGCTTTCCGTTATCGGAAGAATGAAGGATGGCACAATTTTCTCTCTTGACCCGTCATGGTCAAAGATGGAAGAGCGCCTTCCTGTTCCGGGTCCCGGTTGGGAAGTTTTCCCGAAGCGTATGGAAGTAAACATCACTCTCAACGGTGAAAAGGGAACTGTTATGGCGGATTGTTTTGGTCCGAACGTATACCACAACGGATGCCCGAATGACCGCTATACCGTTCAGTACACATATTTTGACGAGTGGGTTGGTCTTATCGACGAGTTTGTTGACAACATCAGAAACAACAAAACTCCGCTTATAAACCTCAAATGGCATAAGAAAACGATTGAAGCAATGAACGCAGTTTATGAAAGCATCACAACAGGAAAAACTGTAAAACTTTGATAGGAATGACGGGTATGGATTTTAATGCTTTTTTTAAAAGCCTTGGCTTAAAAACACCCGATAAATGCTTTGAGGGCACTTTTTCAAGTGCCCTTGAAGAGTATCACAAAGACGGAGTGTTTTTTCTCAATACTGAATATATTGATTACGTCAATTCATTTGAAAGCTGCATTTCAAATTGCATTGACGATGTAAAGCGTGCCACGGAAAAGATACTTGAGAGAGAAACTTTTGCTGTGTATGCGCTGTTTTTGTATCGCGCAATGCAGAAGCGTGAAAGCTTTATGGAGCATATAAGCGAGTTTGAATTTCCCAACGGAGACGAAGCAGAGCTTGATCTGCTTCCGTTTATTGTTATTATAACGGCAATTCCGGAACTGTATAAAAGCTTGGAAAAGCGCGGAGTTCCGGACGATATTATTTCCCAAACTTTGCGCCAGTTTGAAGACTGCGTGTATCTCACCGAGGAAC
>SVLF01000033.1 GCA_015068085.1 Oscillospiraceae bacterium | reverse complement strand
AAGTGCAACTGACGACAGTCAGAGTCCGTTCGGACGGAAAGGTGAGCGGCTTGCAAATACGCCTATTCTCTTATTTCCTCCAAGCCGGGGCGGGCGAACCGTGGGAGACCACGTCTTGCGGAGTGCTTTTGAAAAGCCAAACAAAAGCCACAGGTGTGAAAAACCCTCAATCCCGCGCAATGCATCGGGGTTACGGTATTTCGGAACGAACACCACCCGCGCCGTAAGCTCTCCGACAAGCCCGCTCTGGCGTGGAATTCCAAATTTGTCCTTAAAGTCTGTGCGGATATACGCCACAGGCTCAATCGTGTTTTTATCCATGACATGACACCTCTTGTATAAGTATATCATATTATTTCTTAAAATAACAGTACATTTTTTTGCTGTTAATATAAGAAGTGCCTCCGCTTGCCTGTTGCGGCAAACGGAGGCTGTTCTTATTTTATTGCGTTGTATGCTTCTTCGTAAATTTCAAGAACTCTTTCAAGATTAAGCTCAGAAAGCTCTTTTTGGAAAGTATCCCATTCCGAAAGCGGCTTCTGCCCTATTATAAACTTCTGAATATTCTCATTCACGAACGTTGCAATTGAAGTGTTCAAATCCGACAGCTCAGCGCTTTGCTCTGATGTAAATTCCATATACATCGTCGGGTCAAGATGCGGATATGTGTTCTCAAGAAGGAAATCCGTAACCGCTGCCTGTTCCTCGGATATGGAAGCATCTATCGAATCCGGTGCATGACGAATGTGTGTTCCCAATGTATTGAAGCCATAAAGTGTCTGAACATTTTCGTTCGAATCATCCATTATAAACTTCTTCTCACCGTCAACAATTTCGTATGTTTCACCCTCTTTTCCCCATGATACAAGCTCAGTTGCCTCATCTGTATAGAACCAGTTGATCACTCTGAATGCGTTTGCAATTGCGCCCTCATCTCCGGTATTGCAAATAGCATAGCCGGCCGGAACAAAGTTGTACTTATTGAGCATATTAATACCAGTTCCGTTTTCTGCCCTCGGCGGCAGGCAGGCAGCAATAGTGTAATCGGGGTTACTTACTCTTCCGATATTGTTGAAAAAGTCAATTCTTACCTGATACTCAGGGAAAATAAAGCCTCGGTCCGTGGAAACAAGCTCCTGCCACGATGCTGTATTAATATTGAAGAAATCGGCAGGAACAAGCTTTTCGGAAACCATTCTGTTGAAAAACTCAACCATTTCGTACATAACGCCTTCCGATGCGCCGTAGCACCATTTTTCGTTTTCAAAGTCATAATACACTCCTGTGTGGAAATTAGGCTTCCACGATGAGCCTATGACCGAAAGGTTTGAAAGTCCGGAGCGCACACAGAACGGATAAGAGTCCGGATAAAGCTCTTTAAGCTTTTTTGATACGTTATAGAGCTCTTCCATCGTCTCCGGAGCTTTTAAACCGTGCTTGTCAAAAATATCCTTGCGGTAGAGCCATCCACGGATGTTTGTGCTGCGTTCAAGTCCATGTGTCGGCGAGTAATAAATCTTCCCGTTATCGGTCCTTCGGACATTCTGCATCCATTTCTCATCCTCCGGAACATTTTCCCAGAACTCAACATAATCCGGAAGATATTCAAGATAATCATCAAACGCAAGGAAAGCACCCTGTCTGCAGTAATTTGCAAATCCGCTCGGCTTTCCCTGGAAGTTTATAAGATCCGGCAAATCCTCAGGGACTGCCATAATAAGAGGGAATTTTGTTGCGAAATCTGTTGCCGGAATTGCCGATACATTCACTGTACCGCCAATAGCTTCCTTGATGTACTCCCATACCTTCCAATCTTCTTCATATGGCCAGGATGCGTGGCTTGCGATTGTTATATCAACCACTGCATCATCCGGGATTTGTTTTCCCTCAGGAATGTCATAAGAAACATCAGAGCTTCCGCCTGCGTTTCCTCCGCCGCAGGCGCAAAGCGCAAGCAGCATTACTGTCGCGAGAGTTAGTGCGATTAGTTTTTTCATTTTGTCTTTCTCCTTTTATATTTTTATTTTCCCCCGCGTCATCCTGAGGCTTGCCGAAGGATCTCTTTTTTTCTTTAGGAGATTCTTCGCTGAAGCTCAGAATGACACGAGAATTTTAACTCAGAATGACATGTGAACGTTAAATTCACTTTTTCGCATAATCAATAATGCGCTTGATAAGCACTGCGACTTCAGCGCGTGTTGTATAGTCCGTCGGTGCGATGCGTCCGCTCTTTCCATTTACAAGAGCGCTTGTTATGAGTGCTTTCACTGCATCCTGTGCATAATCTGCAACATCTGCAAAATCCTCATATCCGACATCTGCACTTTCAAGTTTTACGCCGAGCTTTTCGAGCGCACGATACACTATTACCATCATATCCTGGCGGGTTATGGTATTGCGCGGAGCGAACTTGTTATCACCTATGCCGTTGACAATACCGGTATTCCGTGCTATGGCAAGCTCCGGTGCAAAGTAATCAGAGGCAGATACATCTGCAAAGTTTTCGGTGTTATCCGATTTTAGGTCAAATGCGCGGACAAGGAGAATTGCAAAGTCTGCGCGGGTGATGTTAGCGGCAGGGCTGAACGTGCTTGATGTTGTCCCCTTTATTATCCCATCATCCGCAAGCGTGTTTATCGCGTCCGCTGCCCATGCGTGGTTACCGAGGTCTGTGAAACGGATATCATCCGTTTCACCCGACGCGTCGGGTGCGTTTTCGGTATTATCGGATTGCGAGGAATCCTCGTCTTGCGGGACGTCGGAACCGCCGTTCCCTGCATCAGTTTGGTCAGAAGAATTTCCGTTGCCCGGTGCGGCACCGCCGCCACCGCCTCCTCCGCCGCCACCGGCAGGAGTGTCGACAGTTGGCTCTTTTTCCGGCGCAGACGGCTTTGAGGTAGTTGAGCCGTAAACTGTTACAGTGAAACGAACCGTGCTTGTAAGAACACCGTCATCCGCGGTTATTGCAACGTGGTTTTCACCGATCTGAGATGCATCCGGCTTCCACGTCAGCGTATTCGTCTGAGTATTTATGCTCATTCCGCGCGGAAGCGTTGTTCCGACAAGTGTAACCTCACGTCCGTATGCACTTGCTGCATTTATTGGAATGGTTATTGAGCTTCCGGCAGAAACCGTCTTATCTTCAACCGGCTCAATATCCGGTGCCGATGTGTCATAGGCTGTGAGCGCAATTTTTGCATTCTGTCCAACCTGAATATTCCCTTCATAGCCCTTTGACGTGTCGAATGCATCAACATATCCTCTTGTTGTTGTCACATCACCGATATCTAACCTCAACAAGTTCCCGTCAAGCTCAGCGCCCTTTATCCGATAGTCGCCGTTTCTGAAACCGTCATTCTCTATATCAAGAAGCTTTCCGGCAAGGGCATCGGCGTCAAATTCAGAAGGCACTGTTTCAAGCTCAAGCTCTACAAAGTTTTCAAACTTAAGGTCTCTTGTAAAGTCCTTCACCTTTCCGACTATTGCAGCCTCTGATGTGGTCTCACCAATCCTTGTGCCGTCGTGGAGATAGCTTCTTACATAATTATCCGCATCGTCCTCTGTTACGGTGTACACACCGACAAAGCCACAGAACTCGAACAAATCATCGACAATGTATGTAACCTCATTGTTTGCAGCGTATACAACGTAATCGACTCTGCCGTTGTTAAGAGTTACCTTTACCGCCGCAACCGGCTCATCCTCGCGCATCGCCTTACCGTCGGCACGGGATACCTTCACGCGTTCAAGGCTCTTTATGTTACTCTGCCCGATATACGGTTCAAGCACTGTTGTAAAAAGCGTGTCCATATCCTTTCCGCTTCTTCTGGCAAGCAGATAGTCATACCTCGGGGCTCCAGGCGTTTGCGATGTTCTTCCTTCGGTAAGTGCAACCTCGCTCAAGTTAAAATCATTAAGCATTGTAAGGCGTAAGTGCCAGTCTCTTTCCTGGAAAGTTATTTTTCTGAATTTCTTAATATCAAAGTCTGCGGTAAATATTCCGGTTCCCGGATTAGTGGCGCGTTCTACGTTTTCAAGATAATTGTATCCGGAATTATGGGATGCCGAATATGTTGCATCTCCGTACGGAACATTTGCACCCGCATACGTTCCCATCGGCTGCGGCACCATATCAAGCCCGATAATCTCGGTTTCATTCCCTTGGGCATGGAAGCTGTAAACGTGCTCATCACCGCCTGTTATGCGGAAAAAGTCTATTCCGTAAGACACGGTATCATCCACATCAACGGAAACCACCGTTCTTCTGTAAGTATCAACATACTTTGCGTAAACGGCAGGAAAGTCAACATCCATAATCTTAATTTCACCGTCGTCGGTAAAATGCATAACATCTCCGGTATATTTCGCCTTCGTCTGTATTTCATCATTTACAACAACAGTGTTGTGTGAAACGGTTCCCGATGTCCACTGGCTGCGCAGTGTTCCTCCACTGGAACCGGTGTCGTCCGGATATCCGAGATCAGGCGACATATTCATTCCGAAGGCATCAAGACCGAGGTTCAATCCGTCATTATGATGATGCGCCGTCGCGCCTCCGCCGAAGTACATCCAGAAATCGCGCGTCGTTATATCAAGCTCGGATGTGCTTGCCGTTTCTCTGAAATCGACACCGTCCTGAAGCGTTGCAAGTCCGTAGCCGGTATAAAGCGTGCTTTTCACGCCGTCAAACTCACCGTATTCATCAATCACGGCATCAATCTCATCCTGCAAGCTTTCCGGATTCTCTACGAAAATTCCATAGTTTAAATCCTTTGTCGTATTTCCGTTTGCAAGGTAGAGAATTTGTGAGAAAAGAATCCGTTTTTCTTCCTTAAACTCATCCGATGCATCCCACTTGTCTATGGACCTAAGTCCCGCAAGATACAGGTTTTTCGTCGGAGAAAAACCTATACCGCCGGGGGTTCCCTGGTCTCCGATATTGAGAGTCCGGATGCCCGCAGCCAGATAGACAAGCTCCATCTGAAGCATTTTTATATACTTCGGATTTGCAAGAAGGTCGTTTTCAAAATCAATATCCTCATAATCCGAAAGCGTTTCAGACATACCAAGAAGATTTGATACCCAGATTCTGTTATAGCTTTCTCCCGATTCGTTTCCGATACCGTCACGGCAGACGACATTCATTATCTGCGGGAAAACATTTCCGCCGGTGCATTTTCCGTTGCTTGTCGTTCCCGGCTGCATGATAAAATCTATCATTTCCTGGGTTTTCGGATAAGTGTCAAGCACCACCGCCGCCTTTGCAAGGGTATTCTGCTTGAAGCCGAAGTTACCTGCAATAGCTGTTTCCTTTATAGCAACTAAAATTTCCTCAAGAATGTTTTTCTCAACGTTTCTCCGAAGCGTCTCGCCCGTTACACCGAGCTTTCCGTCCGTTTCGACAAGCTTGTCGGTATAATTGTATTTTACCGCCTTGTCGGTGAGATATGATATAAGCTCGGGATCATCATAAACATCAAAGAACGCATCATACGCCAATGCGAATGCAGAAGCAAAGCTTCTTGATTCCCAGATAGCACCGAGAATTTTTCCGTAAGCACCACCGGAATTGGCGTATTTTTCCACGCCCAAATCTGCATCATAATATGCATTAATGTTATAATCCGGATAGAAGTCTGCAATTCTGTCAACAAGCTTTGCTCCCGCTATTGCATACTTTTTGTCTCCGGTATAGAGATATGCATCGCGGCAGTTGGTTATAGCCTCATAAATGACAGCTGTACTGAGCTTTGACGCCGGCGCATTCCAGAGTGCTATATGCGTAAATGTGGAAATGTATGTATGCACCTCGGGAATATCCTTGCCGCTGACCTTGTACATTCTTCCCGTCTCGTACCCTTCTCCGTCATCAACGCCCCAGAAGTATCCCGCATTCGGAACGCCCGAGTCTCCGCCGGTCTTAAAGTCTCCCCAGCCCTGGGTTATTTCGACACCCAATCTCGGATCCATTTGCGTCTCGTAAAGTTCCTTATACAGCTCGTTATAGAGATTTCCGCGCGGGTCACCGTAGCCGTAGGGATTATCCTTATACTGCTCATAGACTACATAATTTCCGTCCTCATCGCGCTCGCCTCTTCCGCAGAGAATTCCGTTTTCTTCAAGGGCATGCTGCCTTATGAATTCGCCGTGCTCATTCTTTCCGTTTTCATAGAATGCGCCGAAATCATTTGACGGGAACAGGCGCTTACAATCCGGACACTGAACCTTCCATGGGCGATTAAGCGCATCTGCACGCCATGGATATTTGTCGTATGCTTTAAGGTTCTCTCCGCAATAGCGACAGATTCTGATATCCGGGTCGGTACCGTAGCCGACGTTGTATCCGCGAGGTACACCCTGCGACGGAAGCATCTCATACATCATATCTATATACGGCAGGTATTTGTCTGCTTCTTCAACCGCAGCTTCCTTCGTTTCCTTTGCCCACTTGTATTTTGATATGTTTTCTCTCGCCGCGCTTACCTTATCCTCTGTGTAGTAAGTGGACTTGGTTTTTCCCTCACGAACAGAGAACATAATTGAGCCGGTGTGTTCCTTGCCGGCAAAGCTTACAGTGACATAAACCGTAGCCGTGCCTTCACCTTCGGGCACAACGTATCCGTTTTCATCCACGCTTACAACCGCATCATCAGAGCTTCGGAAGGTGATTATCTCACCGCCGTCAAGCTGCATTGCCTCACCGAGGTGGTTAAGCGCCGAAACGGCAAGCTGCCTTCCCGCACCATTAGGCTCCAACACCTGAGAATCTGCCGAAACTTCAACCGATGTAAAGCCCTCGGGTGTAATCTCAATTTCACGGCTTACGGTAAACACTTCACCGTCATAATGAACCTCCGCGTTTATTGTGACATATCCGGCTTTTTTCGCGGTCAAGGTATTTTCCGCTATCTCAACCTCCCCGTCGCCCTCAAAGCTCAGGGTATATAACCTGTCTTCACTCATTTCGCTGTCAAAATCCAAGCCGTAGCGATTGCTCATTTCATCGTTTAAATATGTGATAATACCAAAATCACAGCTTGTGCCGACCGGAATTACCTCCTTCTCAAGCACAATTTCCGTTTCTCCTGCAATCGGCGCATTTCCGAGCCAGTTTATCGTGAAATTCACCGGATAAAGGTATTTGTCCTTGGTCTTTGCCGAAAGCTTCAGCGTATTCAGCCCTCGCTTTAAGTAAATTGGATTGAGCCGCACCGTCGCCGGTATGTCAACAGCGGAGCCCGGTGAGTTAAAGTCAAACTCCCCTGCATACTCGCCGTTGATAAATATATACGAATCTGATGAACCGCTCGTCCTTTTTCCTATCAGAACCGGCTCATACCAACCGTCATAGTCCACCATAAAGTCAATGGCAAGGCTTGAATCTCTCGTTCTTCCCGCGCCACTTGCTTTAAACTGAATATGCTCTGCAAGTACGCGTATCAGCTTGTGGTCTCCGCTGAGAGCTTCGTTCACGCGCACCTCGCAGGTCTCAGCCTGATTTGCCTGCCAGCCGTACTGCTCAACCGTTGCTTTAAGCACCGAGCTGTTCACCGGCGGCGCAATAAAGTTAAAGGTTTTGCTCTTTGGCGGTGCCGACGGCGTTACCGTTATAACAAACTCATCACTCGTAACCGATGAGCCGTTGCAGGATACAGTCACCCTGATTTTGGCTTCGCCCTCAGAAATTCCTTCAACTGTTTCGTCGTCGGGAAGAATTTTCAAAATCTCTGCGCTTTCCTCATCGCAAAGCTCAAATGTAACCTCACACTGTGAAAGGTCTGCCACGCTTCCGCTCTCGTGCATTGCCGCAGCAATAAGCTTTGCGCCAAATCCTGCCTCGACGTTTTTCGGACCGGTAACGCTTGCCGAAACAAGCTTTGTTTCATCGGAAATCTTCACTTCGAATGAACCTGATGTGTTGTAGCTTCCGTTCTTTGCATAAACGGTAAACCGCGCCGTACCGGGGTTCTTCGCGGTAATTTTACCTGTCTGATCTATCGTCGCAAGCTCCGGCGTGTTGCTCTCATAGTATAGAGTTATCCCCTCACCGCTATACTCGGTCTTGTCGGTATTGAGATAAGTAATCTCCGTTTCTGCAGTCTCTCCCGGAGAAAGCACGGGTTTTGAAGAAGCGGCTTCCACCGTTTCAAACATAACCTCAAGTCCCGAAAGTGAAACCGGAATAACTGCGTGCCTTGTAGTATTTCCAATCGTCATATCGGCATAAATTTCACACTCGCCGTTGCTTATAGCCGTTATAACGCCCTTTTCATCAACCTTTGCAACAACATCATTCGATGAAGAATAAACAACATCAAATGTTTTCTTCGCATCACCGGACTGAATTACGTTACCGGTGGAGGCATACGGCGTTACGCTCGTTTTGAAGGTCTTATATGTTTTTGCGCCTTCAAAGCTTCCCTCCATCGCAAAATCAACCCGGTCAAAAGAAACCTCGCGGAGTGCAAAGTGTGCCGCCGAAATGGAATAATTCTCGACGTTTGATTTCATCACCTGAACCTTCGGCGACACAGCCGTCGGCGTATCCCAGTTTATCAATATCGCACCCGAGTTAAACCCCGTCCACGGCATATCGCCGGTAATCTCCGTCCACGGATAATACGTTCTGTCATCACCACGGGATGTAAGCGTTATTTTTCCATCAGCTGATTCTGTTTTTGCGTATAGGAAAAGCTGTGCCTTTACATCCGGAATTGTTTTCACATCAGAAAGCTTAAGAAAGCCCGTGTATTCATAAATCTTGCCGTTTTCAAGATTTACCGCACCGTTGTGCTTTGTTCCGTTCTCATCATAATACGAGTTGGCACTTTCAAATCGGAAAACGCGCAATGCCCCGCCTTCAGATGCCGGAGTATTATCAACCGTCGCCTTTATCACATTTGTCTTTCTTCCCGTTATTTCGGAAACGACATCCTGCATAAGCGAAAATGCGTAAATATCACGTGTTTTATTCCGCGTTGCCTTCCACAGAGCATCCGCCGCGGCAATTTTCTTTGAATTGACCGTCAGGCTTCCATCGCTGAGGTATACCCCGCGCTCAAACTCACCGTGGTTTACGCCGTGACGGATAAACAAATTCTCCCCCTTAACAACAACGGAGAAGTTAAACTGCTTCTCATCATCACCGAGCTTTGCCGTTGCAACGACATCTGCACGTCCTACTTCAAGACCTGTGAAAAGTCCGTTCTTCTCGGAAAGAACATCTGTCTTATCCTCATTTTTAAGTATTTCGTAGCTGTATTCAATTCCGCTTCCGGGATAGCTTCCGCTCTTATCGGTAACTCTTACGTAGTCGCTCTCGCCCACGCCTATGTATCCGAGCGGGAAGCTGAAAACAAGCTCATCAGGAATTTCTGTTGCTTCTTTATCTGCCGTTATCGTTACAGTGGTTCTTCCCTGATATTCTTCGCCGTATACCTCTATATCCGCGATAACCTCAAGCGTTCCCGCAGCCTTTGCAAAAAGCTCACCGGTTTCCGGATTGATATCCGCAAGCTTATCATCTGAAACGCTGTAGCTCACCACAGCTTTCTCAATATCAACCTCTTCTCCCGCCGCGTTATACGCAGAAGGCGCGGCATATGCATATGTATTTACCGGTATCTCCGTCTGCCCGATAGCGGTTACGGTTTTTATCTCATCAATAGGACGCAGGCGGATTTCGGAGACCGCAACCGTCTGTATCTCCGATGACACCGCAGATGCCTTTTCAAAATTCTCCTCCGTGGGATTGAATATTATCAGATATTCTCCCGCTTCTTCTATATTCACCCAGCCTATCTGCTCGGTAACTGTATTTGCTGAATTAAGCGCCGTCGATGAGGATGTTCCTCTGTTCGGGCGGTATGTACCCACCATTTTGAAATCATTGCTGCTTATCAGATCATCTATTTCGGCGGCTTTATACTGCGCCTTATCAGCCGGACCGAACCACACATCCGAAAGCGCGGCGTGGTATTCATTCTGTGTTGAGAAAATATCGAGATTGTATTTTCCGGCATACGGCACGCGCATACGAATCGCCCAGAATGAGCGCTTATTGCTTTTTTCGCCATATGTTTCCGGGATAAAGTTCACGCGCGAAAACTCTTTGTTTACCTGATAGTTATCAAGTCCGTCGTGGTCCGGCACCTCAACGCCCCACGGCTGTGTGACATCGAGATCCATTATGAAAAACGGCTCTACGATTTCTCCCGCATTGTTTTTGTTTACCTTTGCCTGCCAATGCGCAAGAATAAAGTTCATAATAAGTGTGCTTCCGCGCATACCGTCGGTTATCTCCTGCCAGCCTGCCGCAGGCTTTTCTTCGTTTGAATAGTGATACATCTTATCCCTATAGAACGAAAGCGTTTTTATGCCGTAGATAAGCGTATCCTCCGCCGTTCCCTCTGGCCGCTCCAAAACCGTAAGCGTTGCGCTTCCCGAAACCTCCGTTCCGCTCACCGTTATCTTCGCGGAAATTTCCGTTTCTCCGGCTTTCTTAGCGAAGATTCTTCCGTTTTCGTCAATCTCGGCAACGCTCGTCTCCGAGCTTGCCCATTCAACAGAAATCCGGTCAAGAGGATAATCGTTTTCGTTGTAAAACGCCTTTACCACGGCACGCACCGAGTGGCGCGGATATATCGCTTCTGCCTGATCTTCAAAAGAAACCTGCATAGAAGTCGGAATCGGCAAAACCTTTTCAAAGACTATTGAATCAATATGGAGCTGACCGGAGGTGTGCTGCTCAATTACGATAACATATTCATCGGCAGTAATTTCCCGCTTTCCAAGCTCCCATGTTGATGCGCCATCCGGAAGCTTTTGGGTTGAAACCTTATTGCCGTCGGTCATATAATACGCGCCGTCATCTTTCCCGGTCTCATACGGAGCAAGGTATGCTGTGTAGGATATTTTGTTTCCGTCAATAACTTCTATCCTTGCAGCACACTCAAGTCCTTTGACTGCGTCTGTCTTGAGCCTTAATGCAAACCACTGCCCTGCCGGGAGCGCTGAGTCTCCGCTCTTTGTCATAAAGCGGAAATAGGTGCTCTGATGCCTTAGCAGTCTTGCTGAAAGATCTGATTTTTTCGCAATAACTTTTCCGCTTGAATCCGTTACATCATTTCCGTCTTTTATCGTCTCTATATCCGGTGATGCATCAAGATACGCAAAGTTCGTATTGTTTTTGCTGTAGTCGCTTGCTTCATCCCACAAATTTTTGTTTGCACTGATTGTATGCGACTTTCCATCTGCAATCAACTTATAAATCACTCCGTCTATCCCGTCTGCCGCACCCGCAAAGGTAAACGGCACACCGCCGAGAAGCGACAATATCATTGACAGCGCAAGAATAATCGAAATAATCCTTTTCATAAGTTTTGTTACCTCCTGAAAAACTTCAATTTACTTTTTCACCTTAAATTTTTTGCAATATTCCCGTAATATAATTATACCAAACACTCCCTGTTGCCCGCAACCTCCATTTATTGCAAAAGAACGCACAAATTCCCACAAAAAAGCGCCTCGGCAAATTTTTATTGTTGCATTGTTTTCCGTTTTATGATATATTAAAGATGTTAAAGATATTAAAGATTAAAGAAGAACCTGACGTTAGTTTTACGATAAACAGAAAGGGCTTATTATGAAGAATTATTATTTACCCGCCTCGGATGTTGTTTATTTTTCCGACGGAAAGCAGCGTTTTAAGCATTCTCCCATTTATATTGATTTTATTGAGGACCATCGCCGCAGCGGTTCTCATTGGCATGATTACACTCAGATTTGGTACACCGTCTCCGGCTCATATGAGCACACGATAAACGGCGAGAAAAGGATTCAGCACCCCGGCGATGTCGCAATAGTCTTCCCTTACTCTGTTCACGAGATAAACTCTCTGAATTCAGATCTCGAAAATCTAAAGGTGATTTCGCTTTCAATAAGCACGGAAGCCATTGAGAAGCACTTTCCTCTTTATTCTCCGCTTACATATAACCTTGCTTTTTACGACAAGCTTCCCCTTTCCTGCTTTGTATTCTTACACGGAAAAAACAAGGAACGCGCCGATGAAATTCTCCTCACGCTTTCGTCTGCAGTTTTGAAACGCGAACCTCTTTCTCAACAAAAGGTATTTCAGAATATTGATATATTCCTGCAGATGTGTATATCTCCCAAGGATATATCTTCACGGCAAATTTCAACGCTTGAGGCGCATTCTGAATTTATCCGGTATGCCTCAAATTTCACAATAGACAATCTTTCTTCGCATTTGTCTGTCAACACTGTTTGCAGCAAAGCAAATATGTCGCCACGGTTGTTCGTAACCTCTTTCAAAAACATCACAGGGCAGACCTACCATTCTTTTCTCCTGAACCTGAGGCTGCAATTAGCACTTGACGATTTGCAGTATACTGACCGTCTTCTTTATGAAATTGCAAAAAACTACGGCTTTTCCCACAGCAGCCATCTCGTCCATGTCTGCAATCGTCACATAAATATGTCTCCGTCGGATTTTCGCAATAGCTACGAACAAAGAAAAGAAGATTTCGGTCATATTCAGAAATGGCGTATGCAAAAACTCAAAGAGCTTTCCGAAAACATCGGCGAAATCCTTACTGAATAAATTAAATCTATATAGCATTTTCGGAGCTGTGACAATTTCTGTCACAGCTCCGGTTTTTGTTTTACTTTGTGTAAATAACCTTTATTTTGTTACTGTCGTTCTTATCCTTGTACATCACATATCCGCGGGCAAACGCTTCCATATTCTCGGTTCTACCCTCAGGCTTAACTGTGAACTGACCGTGAGGCTTGATATTTTTTACCTTTGCCTTTGAGTATGCACTTGAAACAATCGGCTTTTCTGTGCTTCCGAAAAGGATACCTGCTTCTACGATTTCATATTCGCCCTTGTCGTATTCAAGCATATATGCGCCTGTGCCGTCGTTCTTTTCAAGCACTGCAAGCGGAATCTTATCGGTAATTTCCTCTGCGTTTCTTTCGATTGTTCCTACCTCATTCAGCCATGTAAAGAACGTGTAATTTTCATCATACGTTACAAGCTCGCCGTTACGTGTCCAGCCGTTTTCGGATGTTCCTGACGGAGAAACTTCAGCTTCGTAAGTGCCGACCTTATTAAACACTGCCATCGCCCTTGTGTCTTCAGTTATTATGCTGTCTGCTGTAAGATACATCTCATCCGAAATTTTCCACTGATTTGCAAAACCGTAACCAACCATTTCCGGCTGTACAGCTCCGAGCGCTGTTTTAATCTCACTTGCCTTCAATGCTTCAATGAATGCACCGTTCCAGTTAAAGAGCTCTACAATAGCCTCCGGATTTTCTTCAACCGGAGTATAAATCGCAGTAAGCGCGATGTTTGCATAGGGTGTTACCTCAACTGTCTTTTCCGAGCTGTAGTATCTGCCCGTTGCGGCACTTCCGAGCACCCAGTAACGGAAGGTGTAACCCTCTTTATCCTCTGCCGTAAACGTAAGGTCTGTTCCCGGTGCTGCCTTTTTCACATCAGCCGTATTATCAACATTGTTATACTCACCGTAGTATATCTCTGCCGGCGCGGAATATGCTTCCGAAACTGTGATACCCACGGTATCTGTAAGTCCTCCGACCGTTGCGGTGATTGTTGCCGTACCCGCTCCCTTTGTGGTAACTGTTCCGTCCGGAGCAACGTCTATAACGTCGCCGGTTTCCTCTACGGTATACGTTACAAAGCTGTCAACAACCTCATAATCTCCTGCCGTTACGGTAAGCGCTGTCTCACCACCAATATCAAGCGATGTCTTAGTTGCGGAAAGCTTAATTTCATCCACATTAACCGGAGTGAGGGTGATATTCGCAAGAGCGAATTGCTTTTTGGTTTCAGTGCCGGTTCCTGTATCTATTGTGAATATAAGGTTCTCATTTCCATCGGAAGAAATAACCTTTCCGGTTTCTTTTTTGTAAACTGCCCCCTTATTACCGGTTATATTATAATTACCGCTAACTCTCGCCGCAAGCAGCATTTCCGGGTTCATATAGTGAGACACATCTTTGTCGCCTTCGCCTGTATAAGCATTTTTCGCCATATACCATGAAACATCTGTAAGCCCGCTGTATTCAGTCCATATATCTCCTGACACTGTGTACAATCCCGCATCCGGTGCTTTAAATTCAAACGCAAGCTTAACACCCGTATTGATAAAGTCGTAATCTTGCCCATCGCGAGCAAGTAACATGCGGAGCCTATATGGTGTATCCTGCAACATAGCAATATATGCATTATTTTTCGCAGCAGCATCATCATCAATATCAAAATATGCCCACAACTGCGCATCAGTAAGCGCTGTATAATTCGTAACAAACGGGAAACTTGTTTTTTCATTTGCGGCATTAGCTTTTTCTCTGTTAAACTCATACACCTTCGCGCCGACGGTAACCGTTGCTTCTGCCGTTTTTCCACCGACAGATGCCGTAATGGTTGCTGCTCCCGGTCCTACTGCAGTAACCTTTCCGGCTGTGTCAACAGTTGCGACCTTGTCATCAGAGCTGTCATATGTTACAAAGCTGTCAACCACGCCCATCGTTGTTCCGTCATCAAGCGTTGCGGTAACGGAGAGCTGAGCCGTTTCATTTTTCGCATCAAAAGCTATAGCATTCGTAGAAAGAGCAATGCTTGAAACCTCTACAGGCGTGAGGGTAATACCGGTAAGCTGTATGTTTTTGTTTGCAGCGCCTACAAAAAAAGAAATCGAAAAATCATCAGTACCGTTGGAATAAATAAGCTCACTCAAAGGCTGTGAACCACTACTCTGCGCTGTACTTAAATTATATGTCGTTCCTATTTGGTTTTCGTGAATAGTATAATTCTCTACATTTCTTGTCGCTTCCGTAGCATCAAGATAATCTATATAGACTTTTGCAGCTGTTGCTGAATTTCCCGACGTACTCAAACCAAGCGTAACAGAATAAAACGACGGAACAGCGCAAGGCTTTTGCAGTGCTAACGCAAGCTTTGCACCGGTGGGGTGAGAAAGACCACTACTGGAATGGGAGCTATATATTCTGAGATACTCACTCATAAAGTGCAGCGGACGGGGATTCCCTTCGATATTCGACTTGTTAGTCGTATCGTCTTCTGTATAGTCGCCAAAAACACCGTCAAAAGTCACATCATCCGCATCAAGATAAAAATATCCGTGATTGCCGAAACCAACAAGCGGAAGTATAGTGGATGCACTCAAAGTTTTACCCGTTGCAACCTTCGAAGGATCTGACACATTCCAGATCAAAGAATTACTTTTATCTATTGCGTCTGTATTCTTCAAGGTGTACTCTCTTCCCGTCGCTTTCTGCGCAGCAGTCTCTCCCTCGCTTGCAAAAGCCACGCCGCTCACAAGCGACAGCGCCATTGAAAGCGCAAGAACAATTGATAAAATCTTCCTCATTTTAACATTCCTCCTGTTTTTTTATGACATTTAAAATCCTCTTGCAATCCTGAACGTCACTGTTTTTACATTATTACATACACTCTGTAAGCGCTTTATAATAATTAAAATCCTGCTGTGCATACCATACGCGATCACCTGCACGGGGCGCCTCTATGCCTATCGGTCCGCCAAATCCAACCTCGCGAAGCTTTTCAAGATATGCGCGATGGTTTATCTGTCCATCACTAAGCGAGGTCGCAATACGGCTTGTCGTTCCCGGTATGTATGAAGAATTCTTAAGATGAACATAAAAGAGCTTATCTCCGTAAATGTCAATAGCCTCTTCCACAGTCGGGCGCACCGGAAAAGCAAAAGTGTTGCCGTAATCCATATTGATTCCAACCATGGGGCTGTCGATAAGATCAACAAGCTTTTTTGCCATATGCGGCAGGTCGTGAATATAGTTCATATGCGTTTCAAAAGCAAATTTCACGCCGATTTTTTCAAGCTCTTTACCAATCTGACGATATGCATCCGCCGTAAGCTCCCATTCTTCAGAAGTTGCAGCAGCACTTCCGTGGAATTCATATGAAGAACTCGGTGCTGTTGAGATTGATGATGTGATCCATGCTGCATAGGTATTGCAAACTGTTGTTCCGCAAAGCTCGCTTGCAATCTTCGCTTGTTCTATTGCTTCGGAAATTGATTTTTCCCGTATTTCTTTATCTGCGCTTGTGCAATCGCGAACGCCGATTCCGAAAAGAATGTCGGAAAGCCCATACTTTTTCTTTCCTTCGGCAATAAGCTCTGCATATTCACGGAACGAAAGCTCCTGAAGCTCCACAGGTATTTTCCCGCGAAATTCAATTCCGTCATACCCGATATCCGCCGCCATTCTGCAAATACTGTCAACGGTGTTTTCCCCGAACCGGCCGTTTCTTACCTCGCCGTAGTTGATGTGCATTATAACAGGATTCATTTCAATCTGCCTTCCCTTCTAAAAAACCTTCTGTTCCAACGGATTCTGCCGTTCAATCTCTTCGAATATACGAACCTCAGTCAATATATGCTCAGGCTTGATAAACAGCTCGCCGCCGTTGAACATATGGTCATACAAACGATGGTAGAAGCCGGAGGTTCCGTTCTCATATTCAAGAACTGCAAAAACGTAGTCCTCTGCATTGCCCACGGAATTCCATATTCCAAGCTTTGACTGAATCTTCACGGGCATATCGTCCGTTCCTGCAAGATGAATGCACTGTTCAAACGGATGCGGACCTGTGTTTTTCATTGTGTTAAAGACACAAAACAACATATAGCAAAATCAAAATGCACTGCATTTTGTACCATACCTCTTCACTCTTCACTCTTACCTGTCTGAATTTATTCAGACTTCTGTTTTCCTTCCATAAAATCTCACAATATAATTATATCAACCGTAATCTGTGGCTTCAACACCTTTCAGTTGCAAAAACACGCAAAATTCTCATTTTAGCTGCCATAAAGCAACTTTTACACAATTAAAAGAAAGATTGAACGTCAGCCTCTGTTCAACATAAAAGGACTTGCAGCAAAATGCATTTTGCCGCAAGTCCCTCTGTGTCTTTAGAAAAACAGTGCAGAATGAGCAAACCGAACCCGAAGCAGTACATAAGTACGCCGAGAGGTCCGATAAGCTTTAAGCATAAAGTGTAACTAAATCCTCAATCAAGCAAAATCAACGCGATGAACACAAGCATCTCCTGCCCGATGTTCTTTATCCCGTGTCCCTCTCCGGACGGAGTGTAGGTAACCGTTCCCGGCTCTATTTCAATCACCTTTCCGTTGTCGCTGTATTCGCCCTTGCCGGAAAGAATGTAATACTGCTCACACTCACCCGTGTGTACGTGATACTTCACTTCTTCGCCCGGCTTTAACTCAACGCGCGCAAACATACGGATTTTCTCATTCTTTCCCGGAAATTCCGCAAGGTTTGCAAGAGTCATCTTCTCCTTTCCTGCATCGTTGAGCTCCGCTCTGACACTAAGCTGTTCTTTCGTCTTAATCATTATTCTTTCTCCTATACATTAAATTCCCGCGCAAGCAGGTCAATTGTTATTCCTGTGTTTAATTCCATTGCATCTATCGGATAAATAACCTTTATATAACCGTGGTAAAACTTATTCTTGAAAAATTCTGCAATTTCCGTCTTGCTTCTCCCCATTTTAAGCATACCGACTATTTCCTGCGCGGTTTCCACTGCGCTTTCACGAGCTTTTTTTAGATAAAGCTTTGCTTCGTCTCCGGAAATAACGCCGTAATGCGGAACAAGAATCTGTTCTGCCCCCAGCTTTTCCACCCTGCTGATAGAATCAAGCACCATCTGATATCCCACAAGATAAGACGGAACAACGTTGTCTTTTCCGTTATACACGCCAATACTTTCACAACTGAGCAAAAGCTTGTGCTCCTCGCAGTAATATCCAACGGAACACTTCGTATGCCCCGGCAGATTGAGCACGCGAAACTCCATGCTTCCCGCCTTTATTATATCTCCGTCCGCTACCGGAATGTCAACAGCAAGAGAATCAATCAGATCTTCATATTCCGAAACACCGCACGTCCTTGCAAACTTGCGGTCAAGATCGCGCATAACGGCACGTGCCGTGGGCTTTGCAAAAATCTTCGTTGCATATTCTCCCGCAACAACCCTTGCATCCTTCCATAGCTTTTTTGCATAAACACTTCCCAATGCGTGGTCGTAATGAGAATGGGTCAGAAAAATATAGTCAAGCCTTCTCTCACCGAGAAGCTTTTTTATGTTCTGTGCAACCGCATCCCCCGTAAAAGCAAATCCGGAATCATAAAGTATCGCGCATTTTCCGTCATCAATCAGAAACGCGCTGTCGCCCTGATGTGCACGCACGTCGTAAATTTTAATTTTTTCAGTCATAGAAAACCTCATATTACATCGAATAAATTGCAACAAAAGCGGGCATCGTTGCAATGCACACAACCGTTGTTGCTATGTTTACGGCAACTGCAAAGTCTGCATCACGGCCCGAAAGCTGCGCAAACTGCATAACCGTTGCTGCGGCAGGCGTCATTGCCGCGAGGAATGACACCAGAAGTATGTTTTCGGCATTTGCAATTCCCGCAAAGCTACCGATAATTTTAAGTATAACAAGAACCACCGCCGGGCAGACTATCATCCTCATGGCAAGCACGAGATACAGTCTTTTATTCCTGATCATCTTCTTGAAATCAACCTGCGCGGCAAGTATTCCGGCAATGAGCATTCCCACGTTTCCGAGCATACCGCCGAGCGATGAGGTGATATCCTTCACAAACACAGGAAGGCGTATTCCGCAAAGCATAAACACAACTCCGACTGCAATTGCGATTATATTTACGTTAAGCAATATCTTTTTGATATTAAACTTCTCATTCTCCGAAAACATCCGTATGCCGTGTGACCAGATAAAAACAAGCTGAACAGACATAAACGCACAGCTGTATATAACCCATTCCTCTCCTAACACAAATGATACAATGGGAATAATAAGGTTTGCGGCGTTGGAATACATAACAGACGCCCGCTCGGCACTTGTTCCGTGCGCCGCACGCTTGTATATTGCATCTATACCAAGCAGAACAATGTGGATAACAACCGCCGCAATATACGCAAGCCCTATTCCCTTTGCAAGCTCCGGCGTCAGCTCCACGTCAAATGAGTTTATAATCGCCGCCGGCATAAGCATATAGAGCGATATCTTAGACAGCACCGTGCCGTCACTCTCGCGAATAACCTTAAATTTAACGAGAAGAAATCCCAAAACAAGAACTATAAAAAGCTGCAAAATCTTATATAGCAACAAATATGAAATCATATCAATTCCTCTGAAAATTCAATCAGTATTTTTTCCACGTCTGCGGAAGCAGCAGAATCATAACCGGGAACAGCTCAAGCCTTCCGCAAATCATATCAAACGTAAGCACAAGCTTTGACAGCGGCGAAAATCCGGCGTAATTCCCCGTCGGTCCCACTGCCGAAAGTCCCGGACCAACGTTATTAAGCGTTGCGGCAACCGCCGTAAGATTGGTTTCAAGGCTCATATTGTCAAAAGCGATAATAATCATCGACAAAACAAAAATTCCTATATAGCATATCATAAAAGAAGTAGCGCGCCTTGTTGTTTCATCATCAATCCGCTTACCGTTCATATGAATCGTCTTTATACTTTTCGGATGTACCAGTGCCGTGAATTCCTTTTTAAGGGATTTCAGCATTATCAGAATACGCGAAACCTTTATTCCGCCGCCGGTAGAGCCGGCGCACGCGCCCACAAACATAAGCACAACCAGAATTGTTTTGGAAAATTCCGGCCATGCGTTAAAATCAACAGTTGTAAATCCCGATGTAGATATTATCGAAGCCACTGTAAAAGCAGTATGGTGCACAGCACTTCCCACGCTGTCAAACATTCCGCGGTTATTTATGACTATACACACTACGGCAACCGCCACTATTCCAAAAAACAGTCTCAGCTCTTCATCCTTCCACACAGCAGAAAAGCGCTTTGCGATGATAAAGAAGTACATATTGAAGTTTATTGAAAAAAGCAACATAAATGCCGTGACAACCGCTTGAATATACGTGCTGTATTCTGCCATGCTCGTATTTTTTATTCCGAAGCCTCCCGTGCCCGCTGTACCGAAAGCAGTGGTAACCGCATCAAAAAACGGCATGTCTCCGAACAGGAGAAACACAACCTGAAGAAAAGTAAGCCCGATATACATTCCGTAAAGAAGCTTTGAATTTGTATTGGCTTTGGGAAGAATTTTCTCAACCTTAGGTCCCGGAGACTCCGCGCGGATGAGATGCATATTATTCCCGCCGGCAAGAGACGCAATCGCCATAACAAAAACAAGCACCCCCATACCGCCAATCCAGTGGGTAAAGCTTCTCCAGAACAACATACACCTGCTGAGTGCTTCAACATCAGTCAGAATGGTTGCTCCGGTTGTGGTAAATCCGGATGCCGTTTCGAAAAAGCAGTCTATAAAGCTCGGGATTTCATGTGAGAAGTAGAACGGAAGCCCTCCTATAAGGCTCATAACAAACCACGCAACCGAAACCGTAACGAGAGCTTCTCTTGCGTAAAGCTCGCGTTTTTTTGGTTTCAGCAAAAACAACGGCAGGCCTATTCCAATCGCAAGCAATATAGCCGGCGCAAACGCAACACCGGAGCTCTCCTGATAGTAAAGAGCAACCATCACCGGAAGCAGCATCGCAACAGCATCGAACAATAAAATACAACCATTAAGTTTCAATACATACTTAACATTCATTTACTTCACACCGTTTCATCTTCAAGTATCTGTTCCAATCTGCTTATGCCCTTGTGGGTTGTAACCACAATAACCGTATCTCCCATCTGTATACTGTCCTTACCGGTCGGAGTGAACGTCCTGCCGTCACGCGTTATACATGCAACAAGAGTCCCCTTCCCGATATCGAGGTCAGCAAATGGTACATCGAGAATAAGTGAATTCTGACGGATACGAAACTCAAGTGCCTCAACCCTGTCATCAACAATTCTGTGAAGCGATTCCATCCCCGCCTCCCACGAATTTTGCATAACTCGTACATATTGCAAAATTCTGTCTGCCGTAATATGCTTCGGATACACAATACTGCCTATCGGCATACCTTTCAGAACATCATCAAAATCAAAATGCTTGATTTTCGTTATAACCTTCGCATTCGGAACCTGCTGCGAGGCGTATATCGACATAAGAACATTCTGCTCGTCAACTCCCGTAAGACTAAGCACCGCATCCGCATTTTCTATATGCTCCTCATGCAGAAGATGGTTATTTGTTCCGTCACCGTGAATAATCATAGCTTCGGGAAGAAGCTCAGAAAGCTCCTCACACCGATTTAAATCTATTTCAATTATCTTCACCTTGATTCCTGACTCAAGAAGTTTTTTAGTGAGATAATACGTGATTCTTCCGCCACCGAGAATGACAACATTTTTGATTCTCGATGCAACCGCGCCAACCTTTGAAAAGAAATCATTTGCAACCTTGATCGGCGCAACAAACGAAATAACATCTCCCGCACGCAGTATGAAATCACCTGTCGGAACAAAAACCTCGTTTCCGCGCTCTACCGCACAGATAAACACGGTGGTTTTGAGATTTGTACGCAGCTGATGAATACGCAATTCATGAAGGATAGAGCCTTCCGGGATTGCGTATTTCATTATTTCAACTCTGCCTTTTGCAAACGTTTCCACCTGAATTGCAGTCGGAAAACGGAGCAAACGCGAAATTTCATTCGCGGCAGCAAGCTCCGGATTGATAGCAAGGCTAAGCCCCAGATCATCCTTTATAAGATTTATACCCTCTGCATAAATGGGATTGCGTACACGCGCAATTGTATTTTTTGCGCCGAGCTTTTTGGCAAGAAGACAGCTTAAAAGGTTAATCTCATCAGACTTCGTCATAGCGATGAGAAGGTCACAGCTTTCAACCTCGGCATCGCGAAGCACGGAAACGGATTCTCCCTGCCCCTCAACGCACATAACGTCAAGCATATTGCCGATCTCTTCAAGCTTTTCAGCATCGGTATCTATTACTACTATACTGTGATTTTCGGCAGCAAGCTCACGAACAAGAGTAGTTCCTACCTTGCCGCAACCGACAATAATAATTTTCACTTTAACATTCTCCTTAATGAAGTATTGCCTC
Source organism: Oscillospiraceae bacterium (assembly GCA_015068085.1). Lineage (GTDB taxonomy): Bacteria > Bacillota > Clostridia > Oscillospirales > JAAYXM01 > SIG480. The sequence continues at coordinate 8,028 of SVLF01000033.1, read as the reverse complement.
AGTGTAATTGTACCACTTTTATCTCCATTAATCAATCCATTTTATAATTATTTTACCAATTCTTTGCTCGGCGCACAAATTAACAGCGGACAGGGTAAATTCCCCGTCCGCCGTATTAGTAATTCACTTTACATAATCGAGTATTCTCTTGATAAGTACTGCCACCTCTGCACGTGTGGTGTAATCCGTCGGTGCTATACGTCCATTCTTGCCGTTGACGAGGTTTGCGCCGATAAGGGCGGTGACGGCGGGTTTTGCGTATTCCGCGATGGTTGCGTAGTCCGCATTTTGCGGTTCGTCGTAAACGCCGAGTCCTACATCGAGTGTCTGCAGCGCACGATATACAATCACCATCATATCCTGGCGGGTGATGGTATTTCGCGGGGCGAATTTATTTTCGCCCACACCACTGATTATGCCGTTATTTCGCGCAATTGCAAGCTCGGTTGCGAAGTAGTCAGATGCTGTGACGTCTGCGAAGTTCTCTGCATCATCGCTTGTCAGGTTAAATGCACGTACCAGAAGCAGTGCGAAGTCTGCGCGGGTGATGTTAGCTGCCGGACTAAAGGTGTTTGCAGACGTGCCCTTTATAATTCCGTCTGTTGCAAGCGCGCCTATTGCCTCTTCTGCCCATGCGTGGCTTGCAAGATCAGTGAAGCGGAGAGAATTATTTTCCGTGCTCGTGTTATCAGTGTTTCCTTCATTTTCTCCGCTTTCACTGCTTGTATCGGATCCATCGGCGTTTGTTTTATCATCCGGTTTGTCCGTCGGTGTAGTTCCTCCACCGCCGCCACCGGCAGGTGTGGTTGTTCCGGTCGTGCCGGAATCACCGGCTGGTTGGCTTTCTCCTGTTTCCGGATTACTTGTCGTTGAACCATACACTTCAATATAAAAGTGCGCCGTACTTTCACGTCCAAAGACATCACGCGCCGTTACCGCAAAGTGGTTTCGTCCTACTTGCGACGCATCCGGCTTCCATGTAATTTTACCGGTGCTTGCATCAATTGATGCTCCGCGCGGTGATACGCCAAAGCTGTATACCATTGCAGACGCCTCTTCCGCATTCCGGCTTTCCGCCTTAACCGTAACGGAAATGTTGCTTCCCGCACTGGTGGAAATCTCCGACGGAACCGACACAAATTCCGGTGCGTTGTCATCGCTGTAAGAAAGCGGAATATACGCTTTCTGTCCGGCTTCTATGATAAAGTCATATCCCGCCGAAAAATCAGTTGCTTTTGTATACTTGCGCACAGTGGTAATTCTGCCGACGTCAAGCATAATATTTCCGTCTTTTTCCTCTGCACCAAGAATCTCCCACGTGCCGCTTCGTCCCGTTTCTCCGTTATCAACGAACACAAATCGTCCCACAATATCCGCAAGCTCCTCTTCGCTGACCGGTGAAAGCGGAGCGAGGCTTATGAAATTCCTTTCGCTCAGCGTATCCGTGAAGCCCCTAACAATACCGCTGATGCCTGCCTTACGTCTTGTCGGCTCACCGATTATATCGCCGTCGCATACGTATTTATATGTATTCACACCGTCGGCGATTGTATAAACACCCGCAAAGCCGCGGAAGCTTATATCGCGCCCGTCATCGGTTACAGTGTATGTAACCGTATTATCTGTAGAGTAAAATACATAATCAACCCGTCCGCTTGTGTGAACAATTTTAAGCGCACGCGCAGCCGAGCCGCTTGCCGCAGACTTATCGGCAGTAAGCACCATTTCATCAACGCTCTCTATATACCGTGTGTCACGGTACGGCTCAAAAACGGTTGTGAACGTTGTGTCAAGGTTTTCTCCGCTGTTTTTGATAAGCACATATTTAAGCTTATCAATCTGCTTGTTTGAGGCTTTGTTTGGCGGGAAGCCGTCTGCGGTTGAAATTTCAGAGTTTACGCCGTTCTTCATATTGCTGCCGTTAAGCACCGTCATATGAAGGCCAAGCCCCTTTGGATTGCTCGAAGTCTTCTTAAAATCGGTAATTTCAAAATCAAGCTCAACCTTATCCGCCGGAGTGTTGTCTCTGTCCACATTTTTAATCCATGTATATCCTCGCGGATAAACTGTTTCATAGTTCGTAGACTCCGGCGAGTTCGGATCCTTGCCGTATGGCACATCAATACCGGCATAGCTCCCCTTATATTCACCGTTTTTATCCACCTGCGAGCCTGTTACATATTGTCCATTTTCATCATATACAGTGTCAAACTCAAGTCCCGTATGCTTGCGGATATTATTGCTTGTCGCATGGAAGCTGTAGAGATGATCATTTCCGCCGAGAACACGGAAAAAGTCAACTGTGTAGGAATTTTCATCGTCAACCTCTACCGTAATGACGCTTCTTCTGTATTCATCCGTATCGGGATATACATAGCTTGCAGAAACATCCATAACCTGAACCTTTCCGCCAAGGTCAAAGTGAAGTGCGTTTCCTCTCGCCTCAGCGTTAATGTTCTGCCGAATTTCGTTTACCATAACGGTGTTGTGCGAAAGCGTGTTGCTTACCCATTGCAGACGGTTCGGCTGTGATCCGGTTGTCTCCGGATATCCGAGGTCTGGCATAAAATTCAGACCAAACGCCGTCATACCGAGGTTTAATGTGTCTCTGTGCGCATGTCCGTTGTTCGTACCGAAATACATCCATGTATCGCGCCTTGTATCCGTTGCCGTCGTAGCGGTTGAATTGCTTGTATAATCTGCACCGCTTCTCAGCGCCGCAAAGCCGAAGTTCGTCATGACTGCCGATTTCGGAGTGAATTCTCCGTACTGCCGGATCACCTCGCGTACCTCATCTTCAAGGGCTTCCGGCTTATTCTGCTTATCGTCATAGTGCAATCCCTCTGCGGTGTTACCGTTAAGCGCATACAAAAGCTGCGCAAAAACCGGGTCACGAAGCTTTTTCCAACCGGCAATTGCTACCTCTTTGCCCATCCACTGCCCCACACCGAGGGTAGAGTCGCTATCGCCTATCTGCGGGGTATACGCCCCCATAAGAGGGATGTTGCTGTAGAACATCTGCACAAACTTAGGATTGTTGTAAAGATTTGCAGCTTCATAACCGTAGTCGGCAAGAATTTCATTTATTCTTATAAGCATTGTATGCCAGTCAGCGTTGTATTCCGAGCCCTCATTTCCCTGCCCGTCGGCGTCAACGTCATCAACAAGCTGCGAGAGTAATCCACCGCCCGGACATTCCGGAGTCCTCTTCCAGCCCGGTGCCATGAGATAGTCAAGCCACTCTGCGGTATTGGGATACGTATCAAGAACAACGGCGCTTATTGCATTCGTCTGCTGAGGATAACCGAAGTTACCGGAAACCGAACAGTCACGGAGGCCTGATAAGATCGTGCGCAGGAGTCCGTCCTCAACATTTGTGCGTATCTGCGATGGCGTAAGCTTTGCATGCCTCATTTTAATGTTGCCTGCTTTTTCCCTGATGTAATCAAGCACACCTTCGTCATCATACATATCAAATATCATGTCATATGCCCGTGCAAATATCGATGCATTGCTTGTTTCCCAGATACATCCGACTGTTTTTCCTCTGTTCAGCCCACCGTCGGAATTCCACACATTATTTCCGTAGAGGGATATGTCGTATTCATGGTAAAAATCTGCAAGCCTGTCAATCAGAACTGCCGCAACACGTCCGTATTTCTTATCACCGGTGTAAAAATACGCGTAGGCACAGTTATCTATTGCCTCAGTTACTGCGGCGTCATTGCCCTTAATCCGTCTCCACACTCCGCTGTGCAGATATTCCGCAACATAAGTGTGCCGCTCAACAACTCCGTTTGACTCATATTTATACGGTGTTCCGTCAGCCTTTGACGGGACATAGCCCATGCTGTCATCAACACCCCACGTTTCCGCTGTCTCTCCCTCGCGGAGACCGCGATGTCCGTTTGCCGTGTTCGGGATAGTACCGTACATATTGTTTGTGAGATATCCGCCGGCAACGCCGTAGCCGTAGTATTTCTTCCACTGCGCGCTGTGCTCTGCCCCCGGCTCGGTAACAGACTTGTCGCCAAACAGCTCGCGGTGAGCCTCAAGCGCACGCATTCTGTCGAATTCACCGTAGTCGTTAAGCCCAAGTTCATAGAATTTTTCAAAATCGTTGCTCGGGAAAAGGCACTTACACTCCGGACACTGCACCTGCCACGGACGGCTGAGGGCATTATTCACCCACGGGAACTGCCCGTGAAGATCCATAAGGTCTGCTCCGCAGTATCTGCACAAATACATATCCGGGTCGCCCTCTCCGCCGACGGACCACGAGCGCGGAATACCCTCGGAGTGTATCATGGCATACAAATCATCAAGCCTTGAAACGTATTTATCTGCAGCTTTTATATATGTTTCCGCACCGCTTTTTGCCCACGCATATTTTTTGTAGTTTTCACGCGCGTTCTGCGCCTTCGCCGCTGTCATATAGGTTGCGGTGCTCTTTCCCTTCACAACTGTAAGAGATGCGCGCTCTGTTCTTATGCTGCCATTAATGCTTACCGTCAGCTCAAAGGAAGCCTCGCCCTCGGCTTTCGGAATTATGTTGTTTGCCTCATCAACATCGGCAACATCCTCCGCCAGCGCTTTCGCTTCAAAATCGGCTCCGGCAATTTCGTATCTTTCCCCGCGGTTATTCGTTGCGGTCACATACATGGGAACGGTGTCGTTTTCCTTATCGGTAAGACGGATATATCGGCTTCCGCCTGCGGTTATGGAAATGTTAATTATTCTTTCTTCCAAAATCTTAATCTCAAGATATCCGATTGTCGTCTTTCCGTTGAAAACAGAGCTTACCTCTATCGTTACATTACCCGTCTTATGCGCTGTGAGAAGCTTTCCGTCAACGGTTGCAATGCTTTCGTCAAGCGAACGGTAGGTTGTGGCAACCGATTCTTCGTTTAAAACTCTTCCGCCGGGAAGGCGTGGCTCTGCGATAAGATACGTTGCCTCGCCCACGCACAGCTCCTCTGCCTCAGCTCTCGCTCCGGCAGATGCAAGTTCCTGCTCGCTTACGGAAACATCAACGGTTCTCGTTGCAACCTCTTCGCCGTCAATCACCGCCGAATATGTAAGCATTGCTGTTCCCGCGCTTTTTGCTCTTATCGTATATTCCTGCTTTTCCGATTTACCTATCACATACCGAGGCTCCGTAACCTCAAGAACCTCGGGATTACTTGATGTAACCGTGATTTTGTTATCCTCATCCGGCATTTTCCGTTGTTTTTCGGACCGAAATGGTGATACGTGCCGCTATTCATTTTAAGCCCGACAGCATCGCGTGCAATCTCGCCCACGGCATATGACGTCTGTTCGCTTGTTTCAATTTCGCCCACACTGATTTCTGCCACCGGCTCAAACCTGAGCGTATCGAGCAGGGCGTAGTTTCCGCTTTTGTATACATAATCGCGCACATACATCATCACGGTATGCGGTCCCTCGTCGAGGTGAATCATATTAAGCGGTTCAAAATCACCGGTTGTGAGAGAATTTTCATCCGAATCCATATAAAAATCGTGGTCACCCATGTAAACACCGTCTATGAATACTGAATACGTTGCTCCGGCATACCATTTTCCACCCTTGAGCGAAACTGCATAATCGCTTTCAAACGGTATGTTTATCTCAAACGCAAACGCCGTGTTTTTATCTGTCGCCTCCGGCCACACCTTACCGGAAGAGGTCATTACGTGAAGCATAACTCTTCCCGAGTCGGCATACGTAAACTTCCTGAACGTTCCGACCGTTCCTTTATCCGCAAGCACCGTATATCCCGGGCTTATGTCCGGAATTCCGCGGTCTTCTTTTCCAACCGTCTTTGTGAAATCTATTTCATATGCCGGAATACCGTCATACACGGTAAGCTTAAACGTACCGAGAACCGGAATACCGGTCTCGCCGGTTGTCCGTACCGTTATTGTCGCAATTCCGGGAGATAACGCTTTGATTTTTCCGTTTTCATCAATCGTTGCTATCTCCTTGTTCATGCTGTCAAACTCATAAACATATGACGTCTGATCGTCAACAACTCCATCGCTCATTTTTGCAGTGATGAAAAGCTCTGCCTCTTCTCCAACGATAAGCCCGCTCTTCTCTATGGCAAGCTCAAGCGACGAAAGCACGGGCTTTGGCTCTATAACTATTACGGCGCTTCCGCTTTTTACCGTGCAGTCAAACGCGGTTACCGTTGCTTTTATCTCCGCATTTCCCGGCTCTTTGCCTGTTACCACGCCGGTTGCATCAACATCAGCAAGTGCCGGCGTAAGGCTTTCGTATTCTACTTCATATCCGTCTGCCTCCGGCCACGCGCTTCCGCCCTCACGCACAAGCGACAGCAAGACCTTAGCTGTTCTCGTTGCCGGGATTACGTTTTTATCGAAAGAGACCTTTACAGTTTCAAGCTTCGGCTTTTCAGTTACCTCAAACGGAATTTCCTCTGTGTACGGCTCATTTCCCGCAAGCTTTACCGTAACGCTTGCCTTTGCTTTGCCAACGCTTTTGGCATTGATTTTAAAGCTGATTTCATCTGCTGTCACCGCCTGTGCCGAAATTACATCCGAAACAATTGCGACATCTTCATCAGAGCTTGTTACTGAGCTTACGCAGTTTTGTGTGTCTGCCTCTCCCTTGTTCGTAAGGCCGAAGCTACGGTATGAGCCATCGGACATCAGAACCCGAGCCTTCACATCAACGCTTTCGCCGGAATAAATATCCTCCGGGAGCGTATATTCTATTTTTTCTACCGTCGGCGCCTGCTGAACCTCAATCGGAACAAGCTCAACAAGATACGGCTGGAACATTGGCGGGTCATACATCCGAGTTCTTGACCGAAACGATATTTCAACATCTCCGAGCGGAATATAGAGCGTGTTCAGCCTCTTTTTCTCTCCAAGTTCCGCGCTTGTTGCATCTTTCTTATAAAAATCATAATCGCCTGCATACTGCCCGTTTACGTATATCGCAAAGTCTGAATTTGCATACCATTTTGCACCCTGAACGTACACTGCATAATAACCGGCTCCGAAGATGCGCTTTTTTATAGTAAACATTGCGTTTCTTGAAATTGCGTCCGTGCTTCCGGGCCAAACATCGTCGGGTGCGTTTTGCCCCGTGCGCGTTGCAAGCGTTGCAACTCCGACGCCGTTCACCTCATGCGGTGTATACTGGCTGTTTGAACAGATTGTTGTTTTGTCAAACACTATGTCAAAGCCCTTGGTTATCCAATCCTTTGACGGTGCCGTTCTATTTGTATATTTTATTGAATTTTTTGTCATATCAATGCTGACTGTTACAGGATCTGACGGCTCAACAACATTTACTGTTACCGGCATGGAAAGATTTTTTTCGCCAACCGCTGCAGTTACCGTAACGGTTGTCTCGCCCTCCTTCAGGGCCTCTATCGTGCCCTTGAATATTCCGTCCTGCACCTCACCGGAGAGCTCCGCGCTCTCCCCGCCCGTCACTGAGGCAGATATGCTGTATGAATTGTCCGCAGTTCTGTCATCTTTATATCCGTTAAAGCGGAGCGCAGAGCCGTCAGACATAACGATTTTCGCCTCAAAATCCACTCTTTCACCGGCTATCAGCGTATCCGTCTCTGTAACCGAAAGCTCTGCCGTTTCATAGTCAGGCTCGTCAGCAGGAGTAAGCGTGAGTTTGCTTGCAAGAAACCGCGCATAACTTCCGCTCATATTAGCAAGAGCAAACATCACCTTTAACTTGCCGTTTTCATCCGGCGTAAGATAAAGGGTGTTGAGATGAGTTTCCGCAGTATCTACATACGGATTGGGATTCGCTGCACTGTCATAACAGTCGTAAAAGCCTGCATACTGTCCGTCTGCATATATGTAATATGCAGCGGCACCATACCACTTTCCGCCCACGAGCGAAATGTCATACCATCCGGGCTCGGTTGTTTTCATATCAACCTCAATTGTCCACTGCGCTTCTTTCGGTGTACTGTGAGTAATCCACGACTGCTTCGCCGTCTGGATGTACAAAAGGTTAATTTTTGCACTTTTA
>SVLF01000124.1 GCA_015068085.1 Oscillospiraceae bacterium | reverse complement strand
GGAAAAGGAAGGCGCAAAAATTGCACGTATCCTCCGCTCTCTCGGAATAAATGCAAACACCGCACCTGTTCTTGATGTGAATATCAATCCGGATAACCCGATAATCGGAACACGGTCCTACGGTGAAGATCCGGAAAAGGTGGCGGCTCTCGGTAGAGGTTTTAGCGATGGACTCCAGTCACAGGGCGTAATGGCAGTGGTAAAGCACTTTCCGGGTCACGGTAACGTAATGGGCGATACTCACCTTGATACCGTCCACAATTCCACCGATGCAGATACGCTCCGCAAAACCGAATACGTTCCGTTCCAAAAGGTTTTTGATGCGAAATGCGGCGGAATTATGACAGCTCACGTTATCCACGATGCGTTTTCTGCGCTTCCCTCAACGGTATCGCATGAGATAATGACGGAGCTTTTGCGAGATGAGATGAAGTTTGATGGTGTTGCGATAACGGATGCTATGGATATGAAAGGTATAAGCGAAGCATATCCGGATGGCGAGGCGGCAGTAAAGGCAATTCTTGCAGGATGCGACATTCTGTTGTATTACACATTCAGTCATGAGTCAGCTGAAAAAGCCGTAAATGCTGTTTATAAGGCAGTTGAAAACGACGAAATCACGGAAGCAAGGATAGATGAGTCCTATGCAAGAATTGTAAAGCAGAAGGAACGTTTTGATATAGCCTCCAATGAGCCGGATTTTGAGCTTGCAAAAAAGTTCATATATAACGAAGCAGATATAGCAGAGAATTTTGCTGATAAGCTTGCATCAATCACCTGCATTAAAAATAACGGAGTTCTTGATTCGATATCGAAAAAGAAGCTTCTTTGCATATCTCCGATTTGCGATGCAATCCGCGGTGTCGAAGAAGCAAATCGCCAGATTTTAAGCTTTGCAGATATTTTTGCGGAGGAATTTGAAAATTCAATAACCTGCGTTTCTTCGCTTGAGGGAATGACTCCCGAAGTGCAAACGGCGATTAATGGAGAGTATGACGTTGCGGTTGTCGGTGTTTTTGATGCAAATTCAATGCCCGGTCAGCTCGATATAATCAAAGCACTTGAGAAGAAAGAAAAGCCGACTGTTGCAGTTCTTCTGCGTACACCGTATGACTATAAATTCGTGAAAAATTGTGCAGCGGTTATTGTAAGCTATGAATATACAAAGCTTTCTGCAGAAGCTACTGCCGTGGCGATAAAAAATTGTGATTACAGAGGAAAGCTTCCTGTTACGCTTCCGGAAAAAGCATAAAACACCTAAGAAAGGAAGAGAAAAAATGGATTTTACTAATCTTAAAAGCTGTATGGATATGTTCCTCGAGCGGGATCACGTTCCGGGGCTTCACTGCAAGGTATACAAAAACCACGAAGAAATATTCGACTATCGCGCAGGTATGAGCGATCTTGAAGCGCAAAAACCGATGCAGGGTAACGAAATATACAAGTGTTATTCAATGACGAAAATGATAACCTGCATATCGGCGCTTCAGCTTATGGAAAAGAATAAGTTCCTTTTAAACGATCAGGTTTCGATGTATCTGCCGGGGTTTGAAACGCTTAAGGTTGCAGAGACGGAGAGCAGCGGAAACGAGCTTGAAACAGTTGCAACAGGCAAGGAAGGCGCAACGTTCACATCAACAGAAAATGTACGGATTGCAAAAACCCCGCTCACGGTAAGGCATCTGTTCACAATGAGCTCAGGGCTTGATTATAACACAAGAACTCCGGCAATAGTCGCGGCGATAAACGAGGGAAGAACAAGCACCCGTGAGCTTGCGGGCGAGCTTTCAAAAACTGTTCTTGGATTTGAGCCGGGAACGCGCTATCGCTACAGCTTAAGCCACGATGTTCTCGGCGCACTCGTTGAGGTGTGGTCAGGAATGAAGCTTGGAGAATATATGGAAAAGCATATCTTCAAGCCGCTTGGAATGAAGGATACCTTTTTCAATGTTCCCCAAAGCGGGGAGAGAAAGGAACGCCTTGCGGCGCTTTACCGCAAAGGTGAGGATGGATTCCCAAAGCGCACGGAAGCAACGGACTGTCTTATCGATAGCTATCAGAGCGGAGGGAGCGACCTTTGCTCGTGTGCGGGGGATTATGTAACATTTCTTGATGCACTTGCCTGCGGCGGGGTCGGAAAAACAGGGGAGAGAATAATCTCACCGGCATCTATAGCGCTTATGAAAACCGACCATTCGGCGAACATGGACAGATCCGCGCTGCAGAAATCAATGCCGGGCTACGGCTTCGGGCTTGGAGTGCGCACCCATATCGACAAAACGCAAAGCGGAGCGCTGTCCCCGCTTGGCGAGTTTGGATGGGATGGCTCAGGTGGAGGATTTTCCCTTGTGGATACTGAAAATGAGCTTTCTATGGTTTATTTTCAGCATTATTCAGGCTGGCAGAGAAGAACGCGCTATGAAATGACAAATGCGCTGTATTCCTGTTTAGAATAAAAAACAGAAAAGGAGAAGAGTAAAAATGAGTAAAGTAAAAAGACTATTATCAATGGTTCTTGCAATCGCAATGCTGATGTCGCTTCTGCCGACAATCTCGTTTGCGGCAGGAACAGAGCCAACGGAATTCACGGTTAATTTCAACGGCGCATCCACAGATGGTTTATCTCTTGTTACGGGAAAAACAGACCGATGGTACGTTGAAGAAGGGAAAACGCTCAAAGGCACAGACTGGACAGTTTTGACAGACACAACAAATTCGAATATCCTGAACCGGAATTTTGATGATCTGATAGATGATAAAAAGGACATCAGAACAGCAATCCAGTATTTTACCTATCAGGAAGAAAATTACATCAGTCTTACAACAGAGCAGGCTGACATAGAAGCCGGCTATGATACGGCTGCAATAAAAATCACCGTTCCTGCAGATGGTGTATACAATCTTTCTTCGTATGCGTATGGATCGGGTGATGGTGGATACGCAGAAGTAGTGGTTGACGGTAAATCATTTGGAACGGAAAGCTTGAATAAGGCAGATATAAAAGCGGCGAAACGATCTGTAGTATTTGATAAGGCTGTTCGCTTGACGCAAGGTGAGCATATCTTAACAATCAAAAGCTCTTTGTACAGTGGAAAAACGAGTGTTTCAAACGGATTTTACAGCTTTACCTTTACGCCGGCAGCTCCGGTGACGTTTGACTCTGTAACGCTTTCGTATGATAAGAGCTATATTCCGCTTTCAAGCGTAAACGGAGAAAAACTTACCCTTTCTGCAAAGTATTCAGACGGAAACGATGTCGATATCGCAAAGGATGCAACGGTTTCTTACACAAGCTCTTCTGACACAATTGCAACTGTAGATGAAAATGGTGTTGTAATTCCTAGAACCGCAGGCGAGGTTACAATTACCGTCACCGTAAAGGTTGGAACCATAACAAAGGATGCTTCTCTCGCGTTGACGGTAAAAGAGGTGCCGGTAACTGATGTAGAGGAATTCACGGTTGATTTTCGTGAGGCGGCGACTAATGGAGCAACCGAAGGATTGACGAATTATCCTGAAGGCGATAAAAATTATGGCAAGCGATGGTACGTCATAGCAGGGCAGATGTTCAAAGGCTCAAACTGGACTGTATTGACAGATACAACGAATTCGAGTATCCTAAACCGAAATACCTATCACCCGGATAACAATACAGGTGGAGTCAGAAATTCAATACAGTATTTTTTGACAGGATATATTCCCTTTACGACAGACCCTGTCAATATAGAAAAAGGATATGATACGGCGGCGATTGAAATCGACGTTAAGAACGCGGGAGTGTATGAAGTTACTTCGGATGTATACGGCTCAAGTGCCGGTGGATATGCAGAGGTGTCGATAGACGGCAGAGTGCTCGGAACAAAATGCACAAATTCGGCTGCTATAGGTGCCGCACTGCAGACTGTAAGCTTTGATAAAGGTATCTACCTTACGGAAGGAAAGCATATTCTTACAATTAAAAGCTCTGTATATGCGGAGAAAACCTCGGTAACAAACAATATTTACAGCTTTAAGTTTACACCGGGAGCGATGCTTGATTCCGCATCACTTACATACGATAAGGACTTCATCCTTCTCAAAGATCCGAACGGAGAAAAGCTCACGCTTTCTGCAAAATATTTAAATCTGAAGGATGTTGAGCTGGATGTCATAATGGAAGATGCGACGGTATCTTATAAAAGCTCGAATGAAAGCATTGCAACCGTAACCGCAGATGGAATTGTTATGCCGAAAGCTGAGGGAAATGTAACTATAACAGCCTCGGTAACAATAGAAAAGGTAACAAAAGAAGCGTCTGTCGATCTTGTGATAGAAGATCTCGAATATGATCACGCAGCCTTCGTGACAGAGCAGACTGTGTTTGAGGAAGGCTCGGAAACGGAAATTATTGCAACTGCTGTCCTCTCTGACGGCACGCAGCTGGATCAGAACAACATCACCTGCCGTTTTGAGTCTGACAATACAGATGTCGCATATTTTGAAGGAAACATACTTAAAGCGCTCACTTCCGGAACTGCAAAAATAACGGCAAATGTTACATTTAATGGTGAGACAAAGCCTGTAACAATGGATATCAAGGTCGTTCCGGTAACGTCCTTCACTCTTGATTTTAATAATGTCACATCGGATATTAGCAAGCTTACTCCGGCTTCCGGAGGATTTACCACACACGCAATCAAGGTCGGCGATGAATTTTATGGCTCAAACTGGAAAATGCTGACTGATGCCGAAAACTCAAAGATTTTCGGGAATGATCCGGATAACGCCTTAAAGCTTGCCAATTACGGCGGTAACTACTTTAATATTACCAAGAATAAAGCAGACTTAGATGCCGGAAATGACACACTTGCCATCGAGTTCACATCGCCGATAAGCGGAAATTTCGATGTTGATGCTTATATGTACTTCGGCTCTGCAGGCGGTATTGCCGAGATATTTATCGACGGAAAATCCGCCGGAAGCTTCGACTCCAACAAATCGGCAAACGGTGGAAGCACAACAAAGCAACCGGCAGATTTCAATAAGAGCGTAACGATTGAAAAAGGAACGCACATCCTTACGAT
>SVLF01000032.1 GCA_015068085.1 Oscillospiraceae bacterium | reverse complement strand
TCACGGATATATGTAAGAAAATCCGTAAAAAACGGAACGTTAACAAGAACCAGAAGCAGAAGCATCCCCCAGCGCTCATACTTAAGTATAAAGCCGTATGCTCGGCGCGGAAGAAGCGAAAACAGAGTTTTGGATCCGTCAAGCGGCGGTATCGGAATGAGATTGAACACCGCAAGACCGATGTTCAGAATCGCAAACACAAGAAAAAATTCAAGAACAACATTTAATGCACCAAGCAATGCCCTGCTCTCAATATCGAACAGCGAAACTGCGAGAATAACCGACATTGACAGCACTGCCATAAGCAGATTGGAAACCGGGCCCGCGATTGAAACAAGCGCCATACCAAGCTTTCTGTTTTTGAAGAAGTACGGATTTACGGGAACAGGCTTTGCCCAACCGAAGCCAAATAAAATCATACACAAAAGTCCGAGAATGTCCATATGCTGTATGGGATTAAGAGTTAATCTTCCGCTGTTTTTTGCGGTTCTGTCCCCCAGAAGATACGCAACATATCCGTGGCTTATTTCATGAAAAATTATTGCAAGCAGGGCCGCCGGGATAATAAGCCAGTTAAGCCCCGAAAATAAGTCTCTTATTCTGCCGACAATACCCAACGCCAAAACCTCCGTCCGCGCAGAAACAATTTCACAAGATAATTATAGCACAAATGATAGGTTTATACAAGAAAAAGTTTAAAAACATCACCTTCAAAGCGAAAAATTTGCTTTGAAGGTGATGTTTAATGCAAAGTGAAGAATTATTTTATATTATTTTATAAAGTCGAGTATGCGCTTGATAAGCACCGCTACTTCAGCGCGGGTTGTGTAATCCGTCGGGGCGATGCGGCCGGATTTGCCGTTGACGAGGTTTGCGCCGATAAGGGCGGTGACGGCGGGTTTTGCGTATTCCGCGACGGTTGCGTAGTCCGCATTTTGTGGTTCGTCGTAAACGCCGAGTCCTACATCGAGTGTCTGCAGCGCGCGGTGGACAATTACCATCATATCCTGGCGGGTAATTGTATTTCGCGGGGCGAACCTGTTATCACCAATGCCATTGACGATTCCTGTGTTTCTCGCAATTGCAAGCTCTGCTGCGAAGTAATCACTTGCAGAAACATCTGCAAAGTTTTCTGTATTATCGCTTGTGAGCTTAAACGCACGAACGAGCAGGGACGCGAAATCAGCGCGGGTTATATTGTGCCCGGGTGAGTACGTGTCAGATGTTGTTCCTCTTATTATTCCATCGTCCGCGAGTGTGTTTATCGCGTCCGCTGCCCATTCGTGATTGGAAAGGTCTGTGAAACGGATAACATCCGTTTCTATCGACGCGTCGGGAGCTCTCTCTCCGCCTTCGGTGTCGCCGGAAGCTTCACCGGTGTCGGTTTCGTCGGTCTTGGTTTCGTCATCCGGTTTGTCAGTCGGTGCGCCACCGCCACCGCCACCGCCACCGCCTCCACCGGCGTTTCCTGAGTTATCTGTTGTCGGTGTCTCGGCATTATCTGTTTTATCAGACGGCTTACCCGTAGTTGATCCGTAAACTTCAATATAGAAGTGAACGGTGCTCTCACGGCCGTCAGCATCACGCGCTGTAATTGCAAAGTGGTTCTCCCCTACCTGCGAAGCATCCGGCTTCCACGTTATTTCACCGGTTGCAGAATTTACGCTTGCACCGCGCGGAAGAGTTGAGCCAATGTAGGATATTTCCGGTGCATTTTCCGTCATCGGGCTTTCGGCGCTGACATTAACCTTTATTGAGCTTCCTGCAGATACCGTCAGCGAATCACTTACCGGAGAAATTATCGGCGAATAGTCCTCCGAGTATGACATAGGAATACGGAAGGTCTGCTCCGATGCAATATTATAAACATATCCTGCATTGACATCCTGTGTATTCTTATGTCCGCGTATCGGAGAAATCATTCCGATATCAAGGCGGATTGTTCCGTCTTCATTCGGTGACGGAGCGGCCCCGTCTATGCGGTAAACCGCGTTTTGCTTTCCGTCATTGTCAACATAGATATACTTGCCGGAAAGTGATGCAAGGTCATCGCATTGCATATTTACGTCAATATAGTTATCAAGCGAAAGCTCTTCGGTGCAACCTGCAACAGTGCCTGTGTATTCGGTTACGCTTCCTGTCGGCTCATCTTCTGCGCCGTTAATTATATCGCCGTCGTTTACGTATCTGTAGAGAACGGTGCCCTCCGCATTGATGCTGTATACGCCCACAAATCCGCGGAATGTGAATACAGCTTCACCGTTAGTATCCTTTACCGTATACGTTTCGGAATTATCCGTTGCGTAGACAACATAGTCTGTTCTGTTGCCGCCGGAATGGGTTAACTTAACAGCGCGCACCATTTCCCCGTCGGGAACATTTCCCGAAACCACAACTGCTTCTATATTCTCGATATAGCGCTCTCCTTTATACGGTTCAAACACGGTTGTAAAGAGGCTGTCCAAGCTTTCACCGGGATCTGCATACCGTTGTGTGAGAACATAATCGAGTGTTTCCGGAAGATTGAGGTTATCTTTTTTCTGCGGGACATAACCGGCAACTATTGCTACCTCATCAGGCGTGAAATTGTTTATCTGCGTCATACGGAGTGTTACGTCGCTTCCTCCTGATACTGATTTGTTGTAGTCTTCTACATCAAACTCAACTGCAAAGCTTTCTACCGGTGAGTTGTCACGACGAGGTCTTCTCATCCACGTATAGCCGCGCGGATAACGCGTTTCATAGAACCACTCGTATACCGTGTCGGGGTCTTTTCCGAATGGGACATCTGCCCCGGCATATGAACCGACGATATCTTTTCCGTCCTTATCCTGAACAACCGGATCGGGCGTCATCTCAAGTCCGCTTATCGGTATTGCGTTTTCCGCCTGAGAATGGAAGCTGTAGGTATGCTTCTCACCGCCCGTTACGCGGAAGAAATCTACGCCGTAGGAAACATCATCATTTACCTTTATCATAACAAGACTTCTGCGGTAATTTTCCGTCTGTGGATACGCATCCGGAGCCGAAACGTCCATCAGCTTTACTGCATCGGTGCTGTCAAAATGCATCGGCTCCGCATTCGGCTTGTTGCTTGCCTGATCCTTTTCATCAACGACAACCGTGTTATGCGATATCGTTGCCTGAACCCACTGTAATCTGTTCGGGTCGGTGTCAGTTGTTTCCGGATAGCCGAGGTCCGGCGCTACGTTAATTCCGTAGGTCTCCATACCGAACGTCAGTGCATCGTAGTGTGCGTGGCTGTTTGCATTTCCGAAATACATCCAGAAATCACGCATATTGTTCTTTGCCGTCTGCGCATTTGCGGAAGTGTATTTTTTACCATCACGAAGCACTGCAAATCCGTAACCGGTGAGCATTTCACTTACAGGCTCCGTCTTTTCTCCGACATATGCAAGAATCTCCTTCTCGGCTCTTTCCGGATCAGCTTCAAAAATGCCGTAGTTAAGACCTTTTTCGGTGTAACCGTTAAGCATATAGATATACTGTGCAAGAATTTTACGAACACGCTCGTCTTCTATATTCATAAAGCCTTTCAAAGCCGTCTGTTTATCGCTCTTGAATTCAAGGCTTGCCGTTCCGCCACTGTCACCGACCTGAACATGATGGTTTTCGGTAAGCACAATGCGCGTAGGCGCGACGAACATCTGTATAAACTTTGCGTTTTCGTACGGATTAAAATCTCCCTTTCCTTTATATTCGGCAAGGAAATTCGCCATACCCATAAGGCGCGAGAGCCAAAGGAAATTATAGTTCGGTCCGGATTCATCACCCATCCCGTCTCGGTCGACGTCATCCACAACCTGTGACGCGAAGTTTCCGCCTGAAAGCGTCCTTGTATTTCCCGAGCCGTTTTGTGTTCCGCTCTGATATATCCATTCTATCATATCGGTTGTTTCCGGTTCTTTGTCAAGAGCAATCGCCGCTATAGCAAGTGCTTCCTGATTCATTCCATAATTTCCGTTAAGGCGGGCTCTCTTGGATAATTCAAAAATATGTTCCAGAATGTTTGTTTCCCAGTTGTTCCATATCTTCTTCGAGCTGGATTTATCGTTTTGAAGATTATATTCCGCCGCTCTTTCTGATAAGAATTTTATGACCTGTGGATCGGTAAGTGCCGAATAGAAAGCATCTGCCGCCTCTGAGAATGCCTTTGCAAAAGAGGTGTCGTTAATTCTTCCCTGAATGCTTCCTATGTGACTTCCTCCATGGGAATTTAAAAAGTATTCTCTGTACGGATATATATCGTATTCCGGATAAATATCCGCAACGCGGTCAAGAAGAATAGCTCCCGCTCTGCCGTACTCAATATCACCAGTATACACATAAGCATCTTTAAGCCTGTTAAGCTGCGCGCTTACCTGATACCACATGCGATAATGATACATCCCTATATAACCACAACGTTCCTGCATACCAGGCTCTGCTTCACGTCCAGGGAGATACCCCCAGCCGTCATCAACGCCCCAGCGGGCACCGTCTACAACGAGGTTATTTCCGCTTTTATCCTTCTTGTAGGGATCCTTGTTGTACATTTCGTTGCTTTCGGTACGAAGCTCTGAGTACAAGTCATTATAAAGATATCCGCCCGGAAGACCGTAGCCGTAAAACTCATACCACGCATCGGAATACTCTTCCGACGGTGCTACGCACTCGCAGGCTTCACCGTTTTTCACATCTTCGCAGACAAACTTTTCGTGGTGAGCCTTACGTGCACGGTTTACATCAAAGCGCCCAAGCTCGTCCTGACCGAGCTTCAAGAAGCTTTCGAAATCGTTACTCGGGAAAAGGCGCTTACACCCCAGACACTGAACCTTCCACGGACGGTTATAAGCATCAATCGCCCAGTCGCCATACTGCTCCGCAATATTCACTCCACAATAGCGGCAGCGGTTATAATCCGGATCATTCGGAGTTCCTACGTGACGTCCGCGCGGCACTCCCTCACCCGGAACGTGATAGTACAGGTACATAGCAGCGTCAATCGCATCGTCGCCTAATTTAACAGCAGATTTTACTATATCTTTTGCCCAGGTATACTTTTCCGCATTTTCTTTTGCAGCAGCGCGCTTTTCAGCTGTAAAATACGATGCATCGCTTTTTCCGTCATCCTCAATTACGGTTATTGTTTTTTCAAAGGTCTGCATTTCACCGTGGAAAAGCCCCTCGCCTGTTATTGTTACTTCTCCGCAAGCATCTGCAACCGCCGTGATTATGCCGTCGTTTATTGTTACGATGCCCTCCGGCTCAACAGTGAAGCTGACGTTTTCAAACGGAATTGCATATGCATTTTTACTGTTCATCAGCACCCTGAAATCGATCTTCGCTGCCTCGCGCTGATACAGCTCAGCCGGAACATCTATAAACGTTCCCACAACTCCCGTATGGTCGAATACAGAGAGACTGATTTTCTTTACAACCGTTCGCGTTCCGTCTGTTGCCGTTGCCGATATCACAACGTTTCCGTCTCCCGTGCCGGTTATTGTTCCGTCTTTTGAAATATCTGCAATATCAACATTGGATGACTCAAAGGATATTTTATACTCATCCTCTCCCATCACGCTTTTGTCAAGACGGCGCACAATGGCATAAAGATTAGTTTTATCATTCCAGTTGATTTGTGCCTCGTCGACCGTGAGGTCAATTTCGCTTATAATATTGCTTGCATCGAGGCGGATATCACCAATGTACATATTAGTGCCGGAGTCGTTTGAAAGCTGTTTGTAAACAACAATATATTCCCCCGCTTCTTTGAAGTTGTATGTACCAACATAGCTTTCCGTTGCTTTAGTATTGCTCGTTGCATAGCAATTTATCTCATCTGTAACAAGTCCCGTTCCTGCCGCGGTAAGCGCAGAAATCTGCCCCCTTGCTGTATCCCCCGGCAAAATATACATCCCGACTTTTGAAGCGCCGGACAGCCTCTTTCCGCTTGTAAGGTTAATACCATATTTTCCGGCTTCAGGAACTCTTATTTTGAGCGCTACCCATCCGTTATATCCGCCGTATGCCGCAAGATAGAGATATCCGTAGCTCGTGTTCAAAGTCAAATATTTTCCGCTGCCGTTATAATCTGAAAAATACTGCCATGTATTATCCGTCTCGGCGTAGGTTATAGTGTTGAGCTTTGTGCTGTTTGCAAAGCCTTCGGGCGTCATATCATAAACAATTTCTCCCTTCCCGAGCACAGGAGCAAAAACAGTTATACTGATTTCTTCCTGCGCATCGGCAACGCCGCCCGTGACGGATATCGTTGCTGTTCCCGATGATATTCCGGTCACAACACCTTTCTGAGTTACAGCTGCAACACCATCATCGGATGAAGAGAACAAAACCGTGTCGTCAACAAACGAGGATGCATCACTCATATAAACAATCGCATTTATTTTTACTTTTTCACTGACTTCAATCTCGTTTTTTTCTGCATCCGCTGCCACATACATCGGGGCAACACCGTCTCCGCCGCCATCGAGCGTGATACTTCCCGGGAACATCGGATTTGTATCCACAAGTCCTTTGTATATGACATAATACTTCCCGGCAGTTGGAAAATGGCGCGTTCCGAGCGGCATTGTGTTCATCTTAGAAGATGCGCCGTTGTAATTTATTATATTTGTCACAAGGTAATCGCTGTTATTTATCGCAGCGCCAAGATCAACACTTGACGGAGCAATATACATTGCTCCCTGCGAGGTTCCGTCTTTTGTCTGCAGATATTCAAAAGAGAGGTTATAATATCCCGCAACAGGAACGTTTATTTCAAGAGCAACCCAGCCGTTCACTCCGCCGTATGAAGAAATATAAAGGCTATTCCACGTTTTGTTTACGTACTTACTTTCAGGACCGTTTGATGCATCTGCAAAGCGCCAAAATCCATTTGTGTTTTTGTACGTTGTCAGATCTTTAAAATATGTCTGTTCTCCTGCAGAATGCATATTGTATTTAACTTTAAGCCCTGCTCCGGCAACCTCCGTTACTTTAACTTCGGCCTTTCCCTTTACTTCTCCGATTTTTGCATCGGTATAGGTTGCCGTGATTGTTGCGGTTCCTTCCGCAACGCCGGTTATTACACCTGTCTTTTCATCAACTGTTGCAACCCTGGAATCCGAAGAGCTGTATGTAATTTCCGCTGACGTGTTCACTGTTTCATCGCTCAGATATACGGCGGACGAAGCCTGCGATTCAGCACCTACTGCAACATCCGGAGCTGATACATCCACGCTCATTGCAACTGAACCCGATCCTCCGTTAAGCGTCAACACTCCAGGAAGCATAAAGTTTTTATTATCTTCCGTAAGCGCCTTATATACAACATAATACTCTCCCGGTGCAGGGAAATTCCAATTTTCTACTGTCATAGTGTTTGCAGCAGTGTACTTTATTTCATCTGTTACGAGATAATGGCTGTCAGCAGTCACAGAATCCAGTTCAACACTCACCGGTGCAATATACATCGCACCCTCTGTTATTACTGTCCCCGTATACTTCCACCAATCAAGTGTGACATCATAGTCTCCGGCGACAGGAACATTGATTGCAAAAGCAACCCAACCGTCCTTTCCGCCATAGTTGTACAAGCTAAAAACCTCAGTATTGGTTCTTATAACTTTATTGGTATCAACGCCATTTGAGGCTTCAACATATCTCCAGAACCCTAATGCAGCATCATATGTTTTATAATTTGTCAGCGGATACTTGTCTGATGCCGGCTTCAATACACCATTCGGGCCCCACGGCCTGTATTTTATAGTAACACCGGAGTTCTCCTTGGCGATTACCTCAACCTCCGTTGTTCCCTTTACTTCTCCGATTTTTGCATCGGTATACGTTGCCGTGATTGTTGCGGTTCCTTCTGCAACACCGGTTATTATGCCGGTGGACTTATCTACCGTTGCAACGCTTGTGTCTGATGAGGAATATGTAACGTTTGTGTTCGTTTCTTCATCGCTCATATATACCGTCGCCGACGCCTGCGCTGTTCCTTCTACTGCTATTTCAGCGGTATCAAGACTTACCTTAACACCCATAGCAACACTTCCGCTGCCGCCGTTGAGCGTCAACACTCCAGGAAACATAAAGTTTTTATTATCTTCCGTAAGCGCCTTATATACAACATAATACTCTCCCGGTGCAGGGAAATTCCAATTTTTTACTGTCATAGTTTTTGCAGCAGTGTACTTTATTTCATCTGTTACGAGATAATGGCTGTCAGCAGTCACAGAATCCAGTTCAACACTCACCGGTGCAATATACATCGCACCCTCTGTTATTACTGTCCCCGGATACTTCCACCAATCAAGTGTGACATCATAGTCTCCGGCGACAGGAACATTGATTGCAAAAGCAACCCAGCCATCCTTCCCCCCGTAGTTATACAAACTAAAGACTTCGATATTATTTCTGATAACTTTAGTAGTATCTTTGTTATTAGAGCTTTTCACGTACCGCCAAAAGCCTAACGTGTTATCGTATGATGTGAAGTTTGTCAGCGGATAACTGTCTGTTTCCTGCTTCAGCACGCCGTCCGGTCCCCACGGTCTGTATTTAACCGTAATGCCCGATTTGTCTGTGCCTGCCGAAACCGCCGGAATCAGCGATATCAGCATACATATGCACAAGATAAGTGAAATTAATCTTTTCATAAATTTCCCCTTTCATACGCTGAGGGAGGGTGAACGCCGTCCATCCTCCCTACCGTGAATACTTACTTTAAATTATATACAAGCTTTGTTCCGTCTGCAAGTATTGCATAACCGGAAATTTCTGCCATTGACGCATTTACGTCGTTGATAATCGTAAACTGCTTTGCAGTCTTGCTTGTCATTGTGTAATCCTTGCTGCCAAGCGTTATTCCGCGCTCAACAGCATTATCAAAGCCGATAAACTCTGCCATTACTGCAGTTTCGCCTTCAAGAGAGAATGTGTCCACAAGAATCTTTCTCTTCTCACCGGTAAATACAGGCTTGTCGTCAGCGTAAACTGCTTGTACCGTGCATTTTTCCCATGCATAGAAGGTGTAGTTCTGCTCTGCGGAAACAAGCTCTGCTTCTGTTTCGCCGTCACGCTTCTTTGTCCATCCGAGGAAGTGCTGACCGTTCTTCTCTGCAGATGCTGTACACGGAACAGCTTCGCCGTAGTTGTATGACTTTTCCTCACCGTTTACGGTTATCAGATAGCTCTGAACATCGCCGTAGATTGCTTCCTTGATACCGTTGCCGTGGTCCTTCCATCCCGTTGCCTTGCCGTAGCCCGGCATAACCGGAAGTGTACCATTCGGGATGAACTGACCGTTTGCGTTGAAATACTCTGTCGTTGCAGTTCCGTTCTTTGTGTAAACTGCGATAAGCCAGTTTTTATCACCCTTCTGCGGAGCGTATGTAAAGTTGTTTTCAAGCGAAACAATTCTCTTGTTACCCGAAGCGTTGTTCTCAAGGCCGCGTACCCAGTAACGGAAGGTATAGTCCCCTACTTCTTTTTCAGTCGTTACCGCATATGTTCCGTCTGCATTCTTCACAGCACCTGTATTTGCACCGGAATGTGCCATGCCGTCTGCATATGCAACCGCGCTGACCTCGGGATTGACATTTACGTTTTCTACAACTTCATATGTATTTTCACCGAATGCATCTTCGTATTCATTGGGTGCAGCGCTTACTGTAACCTCGGCCGTTCCTTTAACCTCACCGAGTATCGCGTCGTTATATGTTGCGGTGATTGTTGCAGTTCCGGCGCCAACAGCCGTTACGGAACCTGTCGAAGCATCGACCATTGCAACAGCCGGAGCTGAGGATGAATATGCGACAACCGGATTATTCGCTATTGTAGCATCACTCATATACACCGTTGCAGATGCCTGTGCTTTTCCTTCTACTGCTATTTCAGCGGTATCAAGACTTACCTTAACACCCATAGCAACACTTCCGCTGCCGCCGTTGAGCGTCAACACTCCGGGAAACATATATTTCGTCGTCTCGTCTGTAAGTGCTTTATACACAACATAATATTCTCCCGGTGTCTGGAAATTTATATTCTCAACCGTCATAGTTGCCGCGTCAGAATACTTTATCTGATCTGTTACAAGATATGTGCTTCCACTGACAACTGTATCCAATTCAACGCTTGCCGGTGCGATATACATTGCCCCTTGCGCGATGACTTTGCCCGGGTATTTCCACCAATCAAGCGTAACATCATAATAGCCGGATACCGGAACATTGATTGCAAAAGCAACCCAGCCGTTCTGTCCCCCGTAGTTATACAAACTAAAGACCTCTTTATTATTTCTGATAACTTTAGTAGTATCTTTGTCATTAGAGCTTTTCACATACCGCCAAAAGCCCAATGTGCTATCGTATGTTTTGAAATCTGTCAGTGGCTCTTTATCGGTCGCGCTTTTCAACACATCGCCCGGTCCCCACGGTTTGTATTTAACCGTAATGCCCGATTTGCCCGTGGTTGCCGCAGATGTTGCGGGAACCATTGAGATGATCATGCAGAGAACTAAAAGAATTGTCAAAAACCTTTTCATTTTGTTTTCCCTCCAAATTTTATTTATTTTGGTTTACATTGTATTCTATACAATGTAAAAAGGTATACCTTTTGAGATCCTTCCATCAAAGGAATCCTCCCACCGTCATACGACGGTCCCCCCTCCTTTAGGCAAGGAGGGCTTTAGATGGATTACATCGCGAGGAGCTCTGATTTTCTGCCGGCGAGCTGATTTTCAAAATCCTCAACGCCTTTTTCAAAGTTGCGGAAGAGCCACAGATCGCGGTATTCCTCCGCAATCCAATCAATAAGCGCGAGAAGCTCTTCTTTCTTTTCGGCAGTTATTGCTTCTCCCAGGCGAAGCTTGCACAGCTCTGCCGAGAGGATAACCGTCTTGGAATTTACGGCTATCTCGCGTTTTAGCCGCTCATCAAAATCAACCTTTTCAATATCCGAAAGAACCTTTGTTACATATCCGATGATATTGTCAAAATAGAACACATCGCCGCTATCTTTAAGGTCAAACAGATTATGGAAGTTGGTTTCGGAAAGCGGGAGCTTGAAGGTTCCGCCGCACATTGTGCTGCAATGGACGCGCTCAGGCTCAAGCAGATAATAATTCCCCATACGGTAAAGAAGCCTTGATACGTTGGCGCCGCCGAAAAGCACGCGGTCAACATATTTTTCGGAGTTTCTGATAAACTCCGGCTTGAATTTCTCTCCGTCCTGCTCAACACCGACGTTCCACGCATACTGACCGGCAAGAGCAATCGGCACGGCACTCCATACCCAGAAATGCGGATGTCCGTCTCCATTCCCCCAATCTGTCAGAAGAAGCCCGTCACCACCGTGCTCTGCAGCAATTTCTGCCGCTGTCCGGATATTGAACGTTGTTACATCCATCCGTCCTGTAAAGGTGAAATGGGTGTTGGTTGATGGGCAGACGTAATAGTTAAGTCCTGCGTTTTTAAAGGTTATGCAGTGCTCGGTCATACGCTGGGACTGGATAAGCTCATATCCCCATTCAAGGAGGATTGCATCCTTCGGAATCATATCATAAGTTTTTTCAAACTTATATATCATATCCGACCAGAACATAACCCTGCGTTTTCCGTACTTTTCCGAAAGCTTTGCGATTTTGTTCAGCCATTCCATAAAGAGAACGTCTTTACCATGCTCTTTGCAGTAGCTCTCCGTCTGTCCCTTGCCGAGGCCGTATGCTTCGTCAAGTCCGACGTTTATGTATTCCGAGCTGTAATGCGGAAGCACGGAAGAATACAGCCTGTCGATAAAATCAAGACTTGCGGGGTCAAGCGGATTTACGGTTCCGGAGTTCGCGCCCCCGCCGTCAACGGCAAGGTGGGAAAGCTCATTTGTGTCAAGCCACTGTGCCAGATGCCCGAGCGAGTTCTGATTCGGTACGAAGTCAATAAAGCGTTCCTTGCAGTAACGGTCTATTTCTTCGATGTCATCCGGAGTGAGGCAATCAAAAGCCGCGGTATATTCCGGAAACTCCTTATACTTAAACACGTGACCTTCCATATAAAGCTGGAATTCGTTGTATTTAAGTGCCGAGATATAGTCGATAATCTGTTTTATCGTTTCAACCTTCGGCATACGGCAGCGGCTGATATCCAGCATATATCCGCGGTGCGGAAGCTGCGGAAAATCCTCTACCTCGCAGTGAGGCACGCTTCCGTTTCCATTTTTTATCATCTGCAAAAGCGAGGTCAGTGCGCGGTAAAGTCCTTCGTCGGTTGATGCGGAAACGATTATTCCATCCGCATCTATTTTAATAGTGTGTTCCTCTTTTTTCAGCACGGGGTTATTCTTTACGGTTATCTCTCCGATGCCGGACTTTACCGCCCGATAAAACTCAAGCAACGGATAAGAGCTAAAGTCATCTTTCAGAATATATAATTCCTCAGAAAATTTGAATTTTTGCGGTTGCGGGAAAATCAAACGCAACACCTTCTTTCTGTTTTAAATTTAAAAGTTTTTTGAGCTTGTTATTACAATAATAGCACTTATTTCGCCTGTGCGATACCGTATTTTCGTATCAAAACTTAAATTTCCCAACCATTCATTAAATTTTATACGATGCCGTGAGCCTTTCGTGGGTAACAACAATCCCGGTTTCGCACATAAATCTTATTGCGCAGGGAGACGTCGGCGGAGCCTTGATTTCTCCCGCGACTTCAAGGATATTTACCTTTTTTACGGAGAATTGCGGAATATCGAAGTCTTTTTCCGTGATCAAAGCCTTTGCATCATCAAAGAATAGTTCGACCGAAACCTTTACCGGTGACCACGCGGTATTCAGCACTTCGAAAACAAAGTCCTCTTTATCCGATACGCGCAGGCCTGAATAAATCCACACCCTGCCGCCTGCCGCTTTTCTTCCTTCGGAAAACTTTTCTTTAAATTTTTTATCTGCCCCCTCCGGAGCACGGTACGGCAGAGTGATAACGGTTGTTTCATCGCCGGTTATCAGCTGCTTTATCGGTACTTCGCGCATAAGATATTCGCTTGCGCTGATGTAGGTATCAAACAAAACATAGGCATGATAATCGGAAACCGGAAGAAAACATACCTCGGGAGCGATGAGGTCATAGCACCTTTTTTGTTCCTCCGTCTCTCCGCTTAAAAATCCGTGGTGAGGTACCTGAAGAATATCGGATTTGAGATATGCGCCGTATTTTTTCAAAAGCGCGGAATCGGAAAAGCACGCATCTCCCGTCCACAAAATAATCTGACCTTCAAGCTCCATTCTGAACACAAGAGATGCCGCATTGTCATCCTCCGTGAAATAATACGTATCATCGGTGCAGGAGAGAAACTCAAGCAACGCATTTCCGATTTTGTAAATCTGCCCGGTGTGGGGATAATAAATTTCAGCACCGTATAATTTCATATTCTCAAAAGCTTTGAGGATATGCGGTTCTTCTCTTTCAAAATTGTTCTTTTTCTTTGCAGGGAAATTGAACATAAATTTCTGTACGGTTACATCTTCGCGGTAAAGCTCCGTAAACACATTAATACATCTGTAATGGTCGCAATCCATATGGGTGAAAATCCACGCCGCGATGACAGGCTTTCCGTTTTCAGAGCCCGCGAGCAGAGCTTCATAAAGCCGCACGGTATCACCGGTATGATCCCATCCGCCGTCTATGATAATAAATCTGCCGTCGGAAAGGCGGATGACATATGACATTCCGAAATCATGAAGCTGTACTTGCGTTATCTGTGAAGAAACCTTCGGTGTGCCTTTAATATCGGAATACGAAAAGTAATTGCTTTTTTCTTCCGTGCATACCGTGATTTCATCTATGCCTGTAAAATAGTTCACGAAAACGCCGGTGCCGTTTTTCAAATATGCCCTGAATTTATGAAAAGCCGTGTCTGTTTCTCCTTTCGGTTCATATCCGTTTTCGGCAAGAGCACATACAACCGAAGCATAATCCTTCGCTGTTGCGTTTTTTATCGTACGAACAGTTGATTCGGAATTGATAACTGTATCAATGCATATTGCATTTTCATTTAAAACAAATTCCATTTTCACACCTTCCTCTGTATATAATATGATATCATTTATCTATCAGAAAAAATACAGTATTTCCGTATTAAAACTTAAATTTTCCAACCACTTCGTAATATTTTCTTAAAAACGCGCCCATTTAAAGCAGAATCATTTCCCGCACCTTTCCAAAACATTTCCTTATTTTCCAAGCTTTTTCAGATATTCACATTGACAAAACGATAAATTCCATACTATAATAAACAAACAGAGATTTATTTTTTTCAACCAAAACAAGAGGTGTTATAAAAAATGACACGAGAAGAACTTATAAAAAAATTCAGCATTCACGTTCCGTCTACGTCAAGCTACTGCCTGATACATTCATACGCAAAGGACGCCGAACTTCCAATTGCATTTCATCATTATGAGCATGAGCATCAAAGCGAAAAGGAGCTTACCCACGAAAAGGAAGCAAAGCATTGCACACTGTATGTTTTTTTAAGCGGAAAATTCGGTTTTATTTTTGACGATACCATATGCAATCCGTCTTACGGTGACATTGTTATAATACCCGGCAGGAAGAAATTCACCTCCTGCTTCTACTCATCTTCGTTTTGCGATTACTATGAAATAAATTTCCCCGATGAGTTTTTCAGCAAAATAAATCTTATCAATCCTTTCACGAAGCTTTTTTACGGTCAGAAGGGCGCCAACCGCAATCTTGTTGTTTTTGACCGTCTCTCCCGCGAAACCCTGATTAATACCCTGAAAAAAATAGATGTTCTTGCAAATGAAGAGAATGAGTTCCGCGATTTTTTTGCATATTCTTATATTATCAGAATTGCCGAGCTGATTTGCGAGCAACAATCGGAAAGCGCAGGGGCGCTTCCGCAGAAGAAAATACCGCAGAGCTTAAAGCAGGCACTGAATTATATACATGCACATTATACCTCTCTTGACGGAATAGAAGAGGTTGCCGCACACTGCAACATTACCGGAACATACCTTGCGCGCGTATTTAAAAAGTTTCTTTTGTGCACGCCAAATGAATACATTTCAAACCTGCGGATATCTTACGCAAAGTATCTGCTCAATTCCGGGCAGAATATAACGGAAGCCTGTTACAACTCGGGCTTTTCAAACTACACATACTTTATTTCAAAATTCAAAGCCGTAACGGGAACAACCCCTGCAAAGTTTAAAAAAACAGCCGAGGATGAATAGTAATCATAAATAGCTCTATACTAAAAGTTTGGGTAACCAAGCAGAGCCCACAAAAATTATTCTGCATAACAAGCAGGCAGCCGTCTCCCGACGACTGCCTGCTGCTAATTCTGTTTTATCTTTTTTACCGAGCATTATATATAAGCTTTTCTATGCAAAAATGTTTATTCAAATATAATTTCAAACAGGCTGTCTGCAAAAAGCTGATGCATTTCACGTATCGGATGATTTATCCGGTTTGCCAGAAGCTTCGTTACATCCTGCGTTTTACTCATTTCCTTCCACTTTAAATAGCAGTTGCAAACCTTTACACCCATTTTTTCAGACAAGCTTACGGCGGCACTCATATATTTATCAAATCTGCCGTTGTTTTGCATATCAGCGGTAGTCTTTGCATACTCCAAATGCTTTTCCGACGTATCCTCCGCCACATATGTATTTAACATATTGGGCGTCATATAAATCACCTCTGCACCGCTCGCCAAAGACTTTTCAAAGATGACTTTCAGAGCAGACAAAAAAGTTTCCAGCGGCCCGTTTACATCATTCAGTCCGAAGCAAATTATTATTAAATCAGGATTATGAGAAAGAACCTGTCTGTCCATTCTTCCCACAGAGTCCTCAGCCGTTATTCCCCCGATACCTGCATTTATAACATTTACCGGAACATAACTTCTCACTTCGGTAATTTTCTTTCGCAACCTGTTCCAATATACTGATTCATAGTCAAACTCACCTTCCGCAAATGCCCCATGCGTCACACTGTCGCCAAAGGCGACAATAGTTATCGGGCCGTTTTTTATAAGGCCGTCTCTGTCCATATATATTTTTTCTCTGATAAGCATTTTCCTTCCTCCCCTCGGCTTATCATTTATTCGGCATACAAACGGATATTTCTCCGCTTACGTTTTCCGCATACAAATAAGTGCCGTTCTCAGCATCTGTAACCACTTTCCATCCGTCAAGCGGAACCGGCGTTCCGTCCGGCTCGATATTTGTTACGATGCAGGAGTCCTTACAGTAGCTTTCACCGAACAGGCATACGCTTGCATCCGACAATCCCGAAATGCGGATTCTGCGCCGATATTTCATATTCACAGGCGGTTCCTCTTTTGCTTTTACAACCCCGCTCTTCTGCTTTACAAATACGCGGCACTCGGCGTGTACGCTTTTATTGAAATGATATGACGCACAACCATCCGTAAGCTTTGTGCTGAATCCGTTAAGCACCGGTGCACCCAAAGGAAATTTCAATCCGGTTTCCACGGTAGTATCTCTGTTATACACCGAAAACAGCATCGCATTATTACTGCGATGAACGGTCATTACAGGAAGCGGAGACCGGGTTTCCTTTACAAATTGAATGGAATAACCAAACTCAGATAAGGCTTCAAACAGCTTTTCCGTTTCGCCGTATATTTCCACTTTTTTTGCAGGGTATTTAACCTTATCCAATGCATCCCGACTACCGAAGGCAATGATTTTACCTCCTGCTTGCGCAAACTCCGCAAGCCTTTCTTCAGCAGCTTTGTTATATACCGCAGCTGGAACAACTAAAACACTTTTCCTGTATGTATCAAAAGAGTGCTTTGCAAAATTATCTGCAGAAACCACCGTTGCAAGCGGAAATCCGCAATTTATCGCATTCTGCAGGAAGGTATCGCAAAAATACATTTCTCTGAGGTTTTCTTCATCTATTGCCGTAGTGTATTCTCTGAACGGGTACACCAAAACCAACGGAGACGGTTCATCCGGAGCATCCTTTTCTGCCTTAAGTATGTGAGGTATCACCTCGTTCACGCAAGACTCCGGCATATCTCCTTTTGAATTGTCAACAGAAAGTATGTTAAATAAAGACGGGGTACATATATCCCCGCTTTCATCTATCCTTGAGAGCGCCATAGGTATATATATGTCGTAAGGAGAGGATTCATATCTGTCATACCACGGAGAATTCATCCACCACACATCGTGAAGGTAAAAACGGAACATGTAATCCTTTTCCGGGCTTATGCAGTTACGTGTGAGCTGTCCGAGCACTTCTATCCCGACATCATCATTTATTGCCGCCCACGGGGAATTAGGCGGCGGTGTAATGTTAAAGCCGCCTTTATATATATCGTACAGCGGAACACCGTCACTGGCATAATCTATGCCGACAGAAAAATTGGTTCCTCTGGTTTCGACCGGATAATCCGGACAATTATCACGAAACAGCTTCCAGAAAAGAAGAACCTTTTCTCTTGTTTCCGGAAGTCTTTCAGCGTAAAACTTTTCACCGTCGTAAATCTTGCCAAAGCTGTTCCACGGCTCATAACAAAAACCCATTCCGTTGGAGAGCCATATATAATCAAAGCCCATGTCCTTCATAAACGCATTTGCCTGTGCCCCTAAAAAAGCGCCCATCGGAGTTTTATCAGGTATTCCGCAAGGATATGCGGCATACGGACGGGTATCTCCTTTCAGCAGGGCAGTTGCATCAACAAATCCAAAATCACCGCACCCCGTTCCGCTGCAGACCTCTTTGTGGCGGTTATATTTAAAGTCGGACACGGCAAATTCAGGCCCGATGTCAAAGGTTGTTCCGACCCGGATGACGGAATCCGGAAAAAGCCGTTTCCCCTCCCTCTTAAATGCATCGACAATGGTTTTAAGTATACGGTATGTCATCACGGGAGGATTTTTCATATAAAGTTGCTTTCTTATATGCGGTGAGGTTTCCGCAGGCATATCACCTATCAACGGTTTATTTGCAGTCCCGACATAGCGGGCCCATTCAAATTCCTTATCCGGATCACCCGTATAGTCAAGAAGCTCGCTCCCATCGGATGACCACATCATAATTGATACGGTTTCACGGTTTTTAACAAGCGGTTTCCATTGCTCATAAACTTTTCTGCATACCGATTGGATATATTCATCTGTTGTTTCTTTAAACGGCTTAAGGCTGATTTCCAGCGTGATATTCTTAAACATACATTCATCCCTATCTCTGCTTATTTTACAATTGTCCACTCAATTTCTAAAATATCAGCAATTTTTGCAATTGTGTCTGCATGATGACCTATACCGAGGGCATAGTGGTGTGTAGGTCCTTCCATAACCCATTTTTTTATAAATTCTTTTGTCGTCGGCTCGAAAAAACCTCTTGTATTTGTATTTCCCGTTGGCGGAATAGGACCCTGTTTTGATATTCCCTCTCCTATAACAAACTTAAATTTACCGTTTTCGGTTTGTGTGATACCAAGCATAGTGATAGGGCCTTCTTTAATTTTGAATTCAACAGATGCCCCGCGACCGGGCTTACCATGATATTTTTTAAGACTTCTGAGAACAGGCTTTCCCTCTGCAATTCTTAAATGGTGCGGACCGTCATGTCCCACCAGAATAAAATCCTCTGCAAAATCAAACGGATGGAACTCTGCAAAGCTTCCTCCTATATCGAGCCTGTCCATAATAAGCATGGCAATGCAGGTCTTGATATCATATTCACCGCACATCGGTATTCCCTGCGCATTAAGGATTGAGTTTCCGACAATAAATGTTGTCGCAACCTTGCGATGTAAGCTATCCGCGCCACCCTCATAATAATATGCAAGTCCTGTAAGTTTGTATTTTTCCACAAACTTATCAAGCGCAACTGCAGATTTTGCCGCCTGATATTTATCCTCAAAGGTAAGCTTCGAGGTTATGGGGTCGCTTTTGGGCTCCGGCATATCAAATTCTTCGTCAATAATCTTAATTTTCGCCTCAATTTCAGCTTCTGTTACCGTATTATATACCTCTATAACATCATCAACCTCTAAAAGCGGTACGTGAAGCCCAAAGGCAGAGGCTATCGCGGTCGGATCGGCATGCATATCATACATAGCTTCCATAGTGTGTCCCATAAGCCCCATTCTTGCTCCCTTAAGGTCATGAAGAACCTTTGCA
This sequence comes from Oscillospiraceae bacterium, assembly GCA_015068085.1. Taxonomy (GTDB): domain Bacteria; phylum Bacillota; class Clostridia; order Oscillospirales; family JAAYXM01; genus SIG480. The sequence continues at coordinate 11,496 of SVLF01000032.1, read as the reverse complement.
ATATCACACCATTTTGCTATTTGTTTCTCTACTTCCTTATCATTATAGAGGCACCCTATAATTACATCGTTTATTTTTTTGCCCATTCTTGCTGCAACACCTGTAAATTCCGGCACTGAACAAATATTATCATTTTCAAGCTGCATAAACGTGCATGCCTTTGTATAATCAAGTGCCGCCCTCGGCTGAAGCGCAGTCAGAATTACCGGCTTATTCACTTCTTTGATTATAGGGGCAAAAACAGAGGATGTTGCATATGTAACCATATTACAAAAAACGACATCTACATTTGCCGCTAAAATTTCCGGCAATGCCGCATAAGCTTTTTCGCTTGAATCAATCATTCCGAAATTGAAAACGTCAACGTCATTTTTTTCAATCAGCTTGCAAAGGTCGTTGTGAAACCCCGTCAAATTATCAAGAAGTCCCTCAAACTGTCCCCAATAAGTTGCGTGTCCAACTGCAAAAATCCCTATTCTGCCCACTCTTTTGTTTTTACGCGTTATCATTTCTTCCAAACATCCTTTCTATACAATTATTGTTTTTCTCTCACCGACTTTAAGCCACGAAAATCAAAGCTTGCCTTTACGCCGCCGGCTTTTATAAATTTTTTAAACATCGCGTTCTCCTTACTTTCAAAACCCCGAATAACCTCTTAATATTAACACTCTTTCTTCCCATCTGCACTATATAATAATTTTAGCACTTACTTTATGGATATACTACAATATTTCCGTATCAAAACTTAGATTTTCCAACCATCAAGATAATAAAAATGCAGGGATTGCAGCAAAACGAATTTTGCTGCAATCCCTGCTTGCTAAAAATTAAAAACTATAAATTGCTTTCAACAAACTCTATGATAGGAGTCGGGTCATCGAGACCGTGGGGGTGATGCTTTTGCATACTGCGCGAAATAACCTTGATGTTTCCGCCGTTTGCCTTGTAATAATCCTCAAGCACCTTTCCGTTTTCTCCGTAAATAACAACCGGATCACAGTTTCCGTAAAGCATAAGAACCGGGATGTTGTTTTCAATAAGCGGCTCCATTTTATCAATCGGGCTTTTGCGGAAATTGATGATTGATGAATCATTTACTCCGAATGTGTTGATGATTTCCCTGCGGAAGGACGGAAGTGCTTCGTCCTTGCAGTCGCCAAGTCCATACATACTGAGCATATTGAGCACGGGGTTATCGAGATAAAGCACCGCGCAAAGCTCCGGATACTCTTCCGCAAGACGCGCGCCCTGAAGACCGCCGCAGCTCATTCCCTCAATAATGCAGCGCTTGTCCGCTTCAAGCTCTTTCGCGCAATGAAGAACAAACTCTGCCATAATATCGGTTTCCTCGTCAGACGCCCAGCGTGTCTGGTGCGAAATAAATATGAGATAATAGCCGCGCTTAAGCATTGCTATATCAAAAGTCGGGAAAGCACTGAGGTATTCCGGCTTTAAAAGCATCCTTCCGTTAGGTTCGCAGCTCGGATAAATTATCTTTGCGGCTCTTTCGCGAAATTTAAACTCTTTGATCTTAAACTCACTGAACATTTTTATCTCTCCTTAAAAGCTTTGTGTTAAAAAACCACTTTAAAATAATACGTTATACATTATAACAGCATTTATAGTTCCGAGCAAAGCGCCGGAGATAACCTGAATCGGCGTATGCCCTACAAACTCCTTAAGCTTAACCTCCGGAAGCTTTTCGGTGGCAAAAATATTGAACGATTCGATAATTTCATTGAGAAGAATTGCCTGCTTTCCGGTTTCAAGCCGCACACCCATTGCATCGTGGCAGACTATTATCGCAAGGATGACGCTTATTGCAAACTCAACTCCGCCTGTTCCGCACACCAGACCGCACATAACGGCAAGAGAGCAGACCGTAGCCGAATGCCCGCTCGGCATTCCCCCGTCACCAAACAGACGCGCAATATCAAACTTTTTATATATTATGGTATGAATTATAAGCTTTAGCACTTGCGCAATAAACCACGAGGATATTGCCGTGATGATAAAAGGATTAGTCACAAGTCCGGTAATTCTACTCATTTTTGCCTCCGATGAAATTAAATTTTCAATTCTACTTCATAAAGTCTGCAATGCTGTTTGTTTCATCCATAATTGCCATAATCATCAAGAATCTCGGTATATGGAACGGTCCCTTGAAGATATTTCCCTTCAGCGTTGTTGAAGGTGTTCCGTCATAATGGAGATATCCGTACCATTCGCCACTTTCTTTATCACAGAAATGCTTCTCGGTATAAGCAAGAAGCTCTTCATACTGTACCTTATACTTTTCATCACCGTAGGTAAGATATGCAAGACGCAAAGCAATAAGCGTTTCGCACTGCGGCCACCAGAGCTTCATATCCCACTCAAGCGCAACGGGCGGCTTTCCGCAGATATCTGTAAATGCGATGATTCCGCCGTGCTTTTTATCAAGACCGATAGGAAGCGTTACGTCGATTATGTGACGTGCGCAGGAGAGCGCCTCGTCATTTCCCGTAATTATAGCTTCGCTCAGGATAAACCATGCCGCTTCGAGGGAATGGCCGGGATTTACCGTTCTTCCTGCAGGGCTGTCAACAAACTCACCTTTACCGCTGACATTTTCGAGCATTCCGCGCTCGGTGATATACCCGCCGTGCAAAACCTCATCAAGAAGCTTTTCGGCAATCGGTGCATATTTCTCACGGAGAGAATCCACACTTCTCATTACCTGTGCGGTGGCAAGCATAATCATAACCGGAGAAAGAGCTTTCATATCACAGTTTTCCGGTTTTATCTTCGGCTCGGTTTTACGCACACCGGTAAAGCACTCATAAGCAACGTCAAAATATTTATCCGCACAAGCAAGGACTTCCGCATCTCCCGTTGCCTTATACAGTTCTGCACAACCGATTGCAGCAAACGTCTCGGAAAAATAGTATCTGCGTTTTTGCAAACCCTTACCGTCTTTCGTTACCGTGAAATACATTCTTCCGTCGGCATCCGTACACTTTGGCAAAAAGGCATAAATATTCTTTGCGGCGCGAATGTATTCCGGATTTTTGTCTATTACATTATACGCCTTTGCAAAAGACCACATTGCCCTGCCCTGGAACCAGACGCTTTTGTCAGTTCCGTATATGTTACCTTCCTTGTCAAGGCAGGTATAAATGCCGCCGTTTTCATAATCCACACCGTTACGAAGCCAGAACGGAAGAATATTTTCAAGAAGCTCTTTTCTGAAATTCATAAATCTATCATCCTTTGTTTTTTTATTACTAACTTATTTTACCATATATTCCGACTTTGTCAATAAAAAAGTGTCGCCCGCTGCCGCGGGCAGTGCAAACAACAGTGTACTTTGTCAATATGCAAAAGTCCTGTCCGCTGCCGCGGGCGGTGCAAACAACAGCGTACTTTGTCAATATGCAAAAGTCCTGTCCGCTGCCGCGGGCGGTACAAACAACAGTATGCATTATATCAATATTAAAAGTACCATCCGCTGCCGCGGATGGTACAGACTGCAGGCTTAATATTCAAATTCGCCCTCATACACGAGATGTGCGCTTCCCGTAAGAAGAACACGCTCGTCCGTATAATTGACGACAAGCTCGCCCCCGGGAAGCTTTACCGTTATATCCTTCCCTTTTTCGCAGAAACCATTTTCGACGGCTGCAACAACCGCGGCGCATGCACCGGTTCCGCAGGCAAGCGTTTCTCCGTTTCCGCGCTCCCACACACGAGCACGAAGCGCAGTCGGATTTATTACACGCACAAATTCCGTATTCACACGGTCCGGGAATATATCTGCACACTCAAAGCGCGGACCTGTTTCCTCAAGATCCAAGCTATCCAAAGCATCACAGAAAACAACGCAGTGCGGGTTACCTACCGAAAGGCAGGTTATGTTATATCTTCCGCCCGCTATTTCTGCCGGATAATTTATAAGCTTTTCCTCGGAAGTCACGACAGGAAGAGATTTTGCCAAAAGATCAGCCTTTCCCATATTCACAGCCACAGAGCTTACCTTACCGTCGCGAAGATAGAGCTTCATACGATATACACCGCTTCCGGTTTCCACCGACATATGCTCACTTCTTACATACCCTTTGTCGTAAAGGTATTTAGCTACACAGCGGATACTGTTTCCAGCCATTTTGCCTTCGCTTCCGTCACGGTTAAATGATCGCATTTTCGCATCGGCAACACCGGATTTTTCAATCAGGACAATACCGTCACCGCCGATGCCGTAATGCGGTGTACACAAGCTTACGCACAGCGACTCCGGACACGTGAGTTTGCCGTCAAAGTTTTCTATGAAGATATAATCGTTACCGCAGGAATGCATTTTTGCAAAGCGGATTTTTTGTCTCCAAAGGCGCATTTCGTTGATATCAACAAGCTCAGTGTTGGAAATGGTAAACCGGCTTTCAATGATGTCGGCAAGTGCGTTTGCGGTATCGAGGGACGTAAGGCACGGAATACCGAGCTGCATCGCACGGCGGTGAAGCCGTGTATAATCGCCCACCGTTGCATCCTTTACCGCACCTGTATAGACGATGTAATTAAGCTTTCCGCTTTCCATAAGCTTTGAGAGCTCATTATTCTCTGTTGCATTTGCGACGGAAACAACCGCAATACCTGTCTCTGCTATTGCTGATGCCGTGCCGGTTGTTGCATAAAGAGTTATACCCGCATCGGAAAAGCGTTTTGCCAGAGAAATGATCTCCTGATAGTCACTTTCTTCTACACTTATAAGCACTCCCGCTTCCTTTTCGGTATGAGGTGACGGAACGGTGAAGCCTGCAGACGTAAGTCCCTTGAACATCGCCTCTGCCATCGTCTTTCCTATGCCGAGCACCTCTCCCGTGGACTTCATCTCCGGACCGAGAATTGAGTTTACATCGTTTAACTTTTCAAACGAGAACACAGGAACCTTTACCGCATAATACGGCGGTGTACGGTATAATCCCGTGCCGTAACCAAGCTCACGCAAGCTTTCTCCGAGCATTACCTTTGATGCAAGGTCTACCATAGGAACATTTGTTACCTTGCTTATATACGGAACAGTTCTTGATGCGCGCGGATTCACCTCGATTACATAAAGCTCGTCATCATAGATAAGATACTGAATATTTACAAGGCCTTTTGTTTTCATCGCAAGAGCGAGCTTTTCCGAGCAATCACAAACCTTCTGCAGGAACTTATCGTTTAAGTTATACGGCGGATAAACAGCAATTGAGTCTCCGCTGTGGACACCCGCGCGCTCTATATGCTCCATAATACCGGGAATGAGAACATCGCGTCCGTCGGAAATTACGTCTACCTCAAGCTCTGTGCCCGGCATATACTTATCAACAAGCACAGGGTTTTCTATACCGCCGGAAAGGATAGCTTTCATATATTTTTTCGTATGCTCGGGAGTTCTTGAAATCGTCATATTCTGACCGCCGATAACATATGACGGGCGCAAAAGAACGGGATATCCGAAGCTTTCAGCCGCGGCAAGCGCCTCTTCTACGGTATTTACCCCCATACCGCGCGGACGCTTTATCCCGAAGCTTTCAAGAAGCTCATCAAAGCGGCTTCGATCCTCTGCGACATCTATACTCTCAGCAGATGTTCCAAGGATTTTTATGCCGTTTTTATCAAGAAACTGAGTAAGCTTTATTGCGGTCTGACCGCCAAAGGCAACAACAACACCGACCGGATTTTCCACGCGGATGATATTCATTACATCCTCGGGGGTGAGCGGTTCAAAGTAAAGGCGGTCTGCCGTGTCATAATCAGTCGAGACTGTTTCCGGGTTGTTGTTTACTATGACAACATCATAGCCCATTTCCCTCAGCGTCCAGACGCAATGAACTGAGCTGTAGTCAAACTCAATACCCTGCCCGATACGGATAGGACCTGAGCCGAGCACCATAACAACAGGCTTTCCGCTGCGCGGGAAGCGGCGTGAATCACAAGCGATATCACTGCACGAATAGAAATACGGTGTTTTAGCCGAAAAACGTGCAGCGCAGGTGTCAACCATCTTATAGCTGAAGCTATGCTCCGGAAGAGTCTTTTCCCCGCTGATGCGCGATATTGCGGAATCGGTATAACCATACTTTTTCGCCTGCAAATAATCGCCGCACTCAAGTCCGTTTGAGATTTTCTTCTCAAAATCGGCAAGATTTTTTATTTTTGAAAGGAAAAAGCGGTCAATTTTTGTTATTTTAAATATTTCATCCACTGTGACACCGGCTTTTAAAGCCTCAAACACAGTAAATATACGCCGGTCATTCTGCTCCGCAAGGCGTTCAAGCACCGGACGGTTATCGAGAGCCGGAGCATTCAGCGTGTCAAAGGATATTTCCGCACCGCGGACCGCCTTCATTATTGCCTCTTCAAAGCTTTGTCCGATAGACATCACCTCGCCGGTTGCCTTCATTTGCGTCCCGAGCTTACGCTCTGACTCCGTGAACTTGTCAAACGGCCATTTAGGGAACTTTACAACAACGTAATCTATCACAGGTTCTGCGAGAGCACTCGTAACACCTGTTATATCGTTACGGATTTCATCAAGAGTATATCCGAGGGCAATCTTAGTTGTTATCTTCGCAATAGGATATCCCGTTGCCTTTGACGCAAGCGCAGATGAGCGCGAAACACGCGGATTTACCTCTATTACCGCATATTCAAAGCTATCCGGATTCAGTGCAAACTGGCAATTGCATCCGCCGACAATTCCTATGGCTGAAATAATGTCAAGTGACGCCTGCCGGAGCATCTGATACTCTTTATCGGAAAGCGTGAGTGCCGGTGCCGCGACGATTGAATCACCCGTATGTATACCTACCGGGTCGAAGTTTTCCATTGAACATACGATTATGGCGTTGCCCTTGCTGTCACGCATTGTTTCAAACTCGATTTCCTTCCAACCCGCTATGCATTTTTCAATAAGCACTTGCGTTATCGGCGACATATCAAGTCCGCTTTTCGCAATAACAGCAAGCTCGTCTTCATTCTCGGCGATACCTCCACCGGAGCCGCCGAGCGTAAACGCAGGACGGACGATTACGGGGTAACCTATCTTTTCTGCAATAACAAGCGCTCCTTCGACATTATCGGTAACATCCGACGGAACACACGGCTGACCTATCGCTTTCATTGTATCGCGGAAAAGCTCTCTGTCCTCCGCTTTGTCGATTGCATCGACATCCGTACCGAGAAGACGGACATTGTATTTTGCAAGGGTTCCGTTTCTTTCAAGCTGCATTGCGATTGTAAGCCCCGTCTGCCCGCCGAGACCGGCAAGAAGTCCGTCAGGACGCTCTTTTTCAATTATACGCGCAATCGTTTCTGCATTAAGCGGCTCAAGATAAATCTCATCTGCGAGATTTTTGTCAGTCATTATCGTCGCGGGATTGGAGTTTACAAGAACAACATTTATTCCCTCTTCACGAAGCACACGGCATGCCTGCGCTCCTGCGTAGTCAAACTCTGCCGCCTGACCGATAACTATAGGTCCCGAGCCGATAACAAGAACCTTCTTAATTGATGTATCGCGAGAGGATTTCGCGCCGTTGTCCATGTAAAGCAGGTCGGCATTACAACTACGTACAGCCGGCAGTTTTTCAGGTTTTTGCGGCAATTTTTGCGGTATTTCATCACAAATCACAGCGCTTACCGCTTCTTCATCACGCAGAATGCGAATAATTTCACGCGTATCCACACCGGAGATGCCGCACACTCCTTTTTCTTTTAAATATTCATCAAGACATCCCTCGGAGCGGAAATTTGACGGAGAAGGGCAAAGCTCACGAACAACAAAACCCAAAGGAGCATTTTCCCCGATTTCTTCATCCTTTATTATACCGTGGTTTCCGACAAGCGGAAATGCAGACACCACAAGCTTCCCTGCATTTTCTTCCCGGGAGAGGGTTTTCATATATTCCGTTTCTGTTGTAAAAACAAGCTCGCCGCAGGCGTCGTTTAATGCGCCCATCCGCTTTCCTTCAAACACATCGCCGGTACTCAGCACCAGATATGCCATAATTATTAAACCTCCTCAAAAAACGCACACGGACATATGCATTGCAGCATATGTCCGCTTACCGTATTTATAAAGTCGCAGCCATTACCGCTTTTATTGTGTGCATACGGTTTTCAGCCTCATCAAAAACAATGGACTGTTTTCCCTCTATAACCTCGTCGGTTACTTCCATTGCATCAATGCCGAACTTATCATAGATTTGCTTTCCGATAGTGGTTTTAAGGTCATGGAATGCAGGCAGGCAATGCATAAAACGGCACTGCTCTCCGGCATTTTCCATTATGCGGGAATTAACCTGATACGGAAGAAGATCTTCAATTCTTTCCTTCCATACCTCGTCCGGCTCTCCCATCGATACCCATACATCGGTGTAAATAACGTCTGCAGCCTTGGTTGCAACAATCGGGTCTTCGATAAACTCGAGAACGGCACCCGTTTCCTTTGCAATCTCCTGACAGGTCTTTACAAGCTCTGCATCCGGAAAATATTTTTTCGGTGCACAAGCAACAAAGTGCATACCCATCTTTGCACAGCCTACCATAAGGGAATTTCCCATATTATAGCGCGCATCACCCATATATACAAGTTTTTTACCCTTGAGAACACGGAAATTTTCTTTTATCGTAAGAAAATCGGCAAGAATCTGTGTGGGGTGGAATTCGTTTGTAAGTCCGTTCCATACAGGAACACCTGCATACTTTGCAAGCTCCTCCACAATCTCCTGACCAAAGCCGCGATATTCGATACCGTCAAACATTCTGCCAAGGACGCGGGCAGTATCTGCAATGCTCTCCTTCTTACCAATCTGAGAGCCCTGAGGGTCAAGATATACAGGATGCATACCGAGATCTGCCGCGGCAACCTCAAATGCACAGCGGGTACGCGTGCTTGTCTTTTCAAAAATGAGAGCTATGTTCTTGCCTTCAAATGTTTTATGCGGAATTCCGCGCTTTTTCTTTGCCTTATACATAGATGCAAGATCTATGAGATAATTGATTTCTGCAGGTGTAAAGTCAAGCAGCTTTAAGAAATGTCTTCCCTTTAAATTCATATCAGCACTTTCCTTTCAAAATCATTGCGCGCAAGCGCTTTTAATAACGGCAACAGCCTCTTTCAGAATGTCCATCGGGATGTTAAGCGACGGAAGGAGACGAACCTTATCCTTTGCCGTAAGGCAAAGAACACCGTTTTCCATACAAGCTTTCACAACATCTCCCGCCGGCTTTTTGGTCTTTATACCAATCATAAAGCCCATACCGCTTACCGCCTCGACACCGTCGGCACCGGAAAGCTCATCAAAGATATACTTACTTTTGCTCTTTACCTCTGCAAGAAGCTTATCGTCAATTCTTTCAACGATGCTTATTGCGCCGGCTGAGCTTACGGGGTTTCCTCCGAAGGTAGAACCGTGGTCACCAAAGCCGAGAACATTCTTTACCTTATCAGAGAGAAGAACTGCACCTATTGGCAGACCACCGCCGAGACCTTTCGCCGTCGACACAACATCCGGTTTTATTCCGAAGTTCATATACGCATACATTTCACCGGTTCTGCCGTTACCCGTCTGCACTTCATCTACAATGAGAATTATGTCATTTTCTGCCGCATACTGCGCAGTTTTCTTAACAAAATCAGCCTCAAGCGGAAGGACGCCGCCCTCGCCCTGAATACACTCTATCATAATTGCGGCAGTCTTGTTGCTTTCCGCAGTTTTAACGAGCGCATCAAAATCGTTCGCAGGAGTATGCACAAATCCCGGCGTGAGCGGACAGAACAGCTCGTGGTAATGCTCCTGACCGGTAGCCGCAAGAGTTGTAAGCGTTCTGCCGTGGAAGCTGTTTTCAAGGGTGATTATCGTAAAATAATCCTTTCCTTTTTTATCTGCCGCATATTTTCTTGCAACCTTAATTGCACATTCGTTTGCTTCCGCACCGGAGTTTCCGAAAAAGACCTTGCTCATTCCTGTCTTTTCGCAAAGAAGCTTTGCAAGGCGCGCACACGGCTCGGTATAATAGAGGTTGGACATATGCTGAACCTTTGAAAGCTGGTCAACTACCGCATTTTTCCACTCATCATCAGCTATTCCGAATGCCGTTACACCGATGCCTGTTCCCATATCAATATAGCGCTTGCCGTCGGTATCGTAAACCTCAGAGCCTTTGCCGTGGGAGATTTCTATCGGAAACCTGTTATACGTTCCGGCAACGTATTCTTTATCTATAGAAGTGATATTACTCATTTTTACCTCCGGTTACCATTGTACCTGCACCCTCATCCGTGAGAAGCTCCATAAGAATGGAATGGGATACTCTTCCGTCCATTATTGTTACGTTCTTTACACCCTCGTGGATAGCTTCTATACAGCAGTTAACCTTCGGAATCATACCGCCGGATATAACACCCTCTTTATACAAAGAAGAGGCTTCGTCTATCGTTATTTCGGAGATAAGCGTTGACGGGTCGTCCTTATCACGCAGGATTCCTGCGATATCCGTCATCATAATAAGACGCTCGGCACCGAGCGCACCTGCAATGTATGCAGCAGCGGTATCGCCGTTGATGTTGTATGTGTTCCCTTCGGCATCACAACCGAGAGTTGAAATTACGGGTATGTAGTTCTTTTCAAGCAGGTCAATAACCGGCTTTATGTTGACCTTTGTAATGTCTCCGACATAGCCGAGACGCTCATCACGCATTTTCGACTCAATGAGGCGACCGTCCATACCGGAAATTCCCATTGCCTTGCCGCCCTTCATCTCGAGAAGGTTTACAAGGGTTTTGTTTACCTTACCGGCAAGCACCATCTGGACAATATCAACAGTTTCTTTATCCGTTACGCGCAGACCGTCCACAAACTCCGCTTTCTTACCAAGGCGGGACATAAGGTCGCTTATTTCCGGACCACCGCCGTGAACAAGAACTATCTTTACACCGATAAGCCACAGAAGAACGATATCCTCCATAACCTGTTCTTTAAGCTGTTCGTCTATCATTGCATTGCCGCCGTATTTGACAACAACGATTTTACCGTTATATCTCTGTATGTACGGCAGAGCCTGGGTTAAAACCTCGGCTCTCTCTGCATTTGAAAAAATCCCTTCCATCTCATTCTTCTCCTTTATGTACGGTAGTCTCCGTTTATTTTCACGTAATCGTAAGTAAGGTCACAGCCCCATGCAGTGGCGCCAAACTCACCGTCACCCACGGAAACGATAATCTCAATTTCTGTTTCAAGGAGAATCTCCTTTGCAAGCTCTTCAGAGAACGGAACGCCCGCTCCGTTTTTGCAAACCTCAATTTCGCCCTTAGCACTCTTAAACGCAACATCAACCCGGCTTACATCAACAGCCGCACCGCTGTATCCTATTGCACAGAGAACGCGTCCCCAGTTTGCATCTGCGCCGAACATTGCCGCCTTTAAAAGGCTTGAGCAGATAACGCTTTTTGCAACCGTCTTTGCAACATCA
>SVLF01000031.1 GCA_015068085.1 Oscillospiraceae bacterium | reverse complement strand
TTACCTGTTTATATAATACCAATGTATAAGTCCGTAATCAACCGCGGATTAAAAAAGGTTGATAGAAAGGAGTAAGGTATATTTGTAATGACTGTTAGATGAGTCATTTACATTATACCAGGAAAAACAATGAAGAAAAAACTTATAAGACTTGCTTCTATATGGCTTGCGGTGATTATGCTTGCAACAACCGCCTTTGCCGCAGGCACCGGAACAGAAACGAATATCCGTTTCTTATATGTTCATGATATAGACGAATATCTCCAGGAAGAAGACACTGCATATGGTGTTGTTAAAACCCTGCCTCTGACAGAGGGTAAGGTTAAGCTCAGTGATTTCATAGACCATGAGGATTCTTCTCTTGCGCTTAATGTTCATTCTGACTTTGAGATAACCGGCTGGATTCTTTGGGAAATAGACGACGCAGACGGAACGTGCGAATATGTTGTGGACGAATATGACCTTGACCATGAATTTGTTGCATCGGATTTCCCGGAAACACAGGCGGGAACATTTACATACACAAGAATTATTGAGCCGAAGCATCGGAGAGTGAAGCTTACCGGCGGAGTCTTTGTGCTTTCCTGCGAAGATGATATTCTCAACACTACCAATAAATATCTTAGTTCATTTAACAGCAGTAACAATATTAAACACGACTATATGGCAAGCTCTCTTTCTCTTGCCGATGATGAAGTAACAACGATGGCAGGTGAGCCCGGAAAAGGCAAATTCCTTGATGGCTGGCAGCTGTGGAGATACTCTTCATCCGGATGGATCCAGCTTTCCGGCGAAGAGCCGATTGCCGAATATGAGGTTGACGGTGAGATACCGCTTTCGGATATTAAACAGCTCAATGGTGCTTGGGGTGCGCTTGCTCCCGTTCTTACAGATTATGCAATCACACATCAGCCGACAGACGATGAACCGTATGTCGAAACAAACTGTGATGCGGATATCAAGGAATACAGATGGTTCGAGGTCGGTGAAGCCGGTGATGTTCTTGTGGATGGAGCAGAGGAGAAAACCTTCAGCGGAGTAGAGAGAAACGGAAAAGAATACTACGCAGAGGTTGAATATAAAGACAGCACAATCCTCACAAGTGCGAGCTTTGAATGGAAAAAGCCGGTAAAGAAGCCTTCTGGCGGTGGCGGCCTTAAGGCAGGCGGTGATATGAGCACAACAGGTGCTGATAAGTTTGATGAAGATGATCAGGCAAAAACCGAGGATTCAAAACCGGAAGCACCTCCGACCACTCCCGCAACACCAACAGAGCCTTCGGGTGAGCTGGAATCAAATAAGCTCTTTGATGATGTGCCGGCAGGTGCATGGTTTGAAGCGGCAGCTGAGTGGATGGGACAGAAGGGCTATATGTCCGGAACTGCGCCCCGCACTTTCTCACCGAATGTAAAAACAACACGTGGAATGATTGTAACCGTTCTCTGGAGAATGGCAGGAAGTCCTGCACCCACCGGCAAATGTCCCTTTGAGGATGTAAAGGTTGATTCATATTATGAAGATGCAATCACCTGGGCACAGGAAAACGGAGTTGTAACAGGTCACAGCGAAACTGTTTTTGCTCCCGATGATCTTATCACCCGTGAGCAGCTTGCAACAATTATCTTCAGAAACGAAGTCCGTAAGGGAATGGAAGCTCTAACTATGGAAGAAAACCTTACCCACTTTGAGGATGCAGACAAGGTGAGTGAATATGCAGTTACTGCAATGAACTGGGCAGTAGGTCAGAAGATAATTAACGGAATCACCGAAACCCTTCTTGCTCCGCAGAAGGAAGCAACAAGAGCAGAATGTGCAACAATGCTCTACCGTATGGAAAACAAGTAGAAAAACGTATTTAACATAATCCCCTCAGATTGAGACTTGAAACGTTTTCGTTATTTCAAGTGCTTGCTCTGAGGGGATTGTATTAATCTGTTTACTTTTTTACGGTACCGTTTTTTGAGCGGATAAAAGACCAGAAAAGAATAATTATCTGCCCCGGAATGCCGAGAAGGTATATAAAACGCACATTTATATCAAAGAGAACAATGAGCGAAACGTGAATGGCGGCAAGGCTTGTCCACATAAGAAAGGATATAATGAGAAAATTGCGCCGCTTGTTGAACCATACGGAGTTGAGCACAAGCCATACAATAAAGGTAACCGGAACAGCCCACAAAAATATAAGCCAGTGGTATCCGAGCAATTGCTCGCGGAACATATCGCCGGTCACGAAGACGAGAAGTGCAATAAGCCAGACGAGCGTTATCGACATTCCGGTAATAAATCCGCGGTTGGCAAGGCGGATTTTGTTCTGCGGCTTGTCAAAGCGTTTCTTCGTGTGTTCTTCTTCCAGAAGATAGTCCACCGTGACGGAAAAAATATCTGCAATGTTTTTCAGCACAGCAATGTCGGGAACGGATTCACCGCGCTCCCACTTTGACACGGCTTTGTCAGAATAGTTAAGCCGCTCTGCAAGCTCAAACTGTGTCATTTCTGCCGTGCGCCGAAGCTCCGATATATTCTTTGCGATTATAAGCCTTAAATCGTCCATATTTCACACCTCCGATTCGCCTTTTTAATTATTGTACCATAACTTTGAGTATAAAACAACGCAAATTTTGTTAATTCTACTATCGGTAGAATGTCGGATTTCGTGTTCTACTGTGCGTTTTTGAGAAAGAGGGAGGCAAAGTGTTTAAAAAGTGATGAAAGTGTGCTAAAATAAATGCATAATTTACAGGAGGAAATTTACGCTATGAACGATTTTGTTATTATTACGGACTCTGCCTGCGATATCTCGGCAGAAATTCTCGCAAGCCGCGGCATCCGCGCACAGAGCCTTACCTTTCGCTTCACGGATGAGGATAAGGAATATAAAAACGAGGAGCTTGCCGCAAAGGACTTTTACGACAGAATGAGAAACGGTGCGGTTGCAAAGACATCCGCAATCAATATAGAGGGCTTTAAAGAGATTTTCCGCGAAGAGCTTATTGCCGGACACGATGTTCTGTATCTCGGCTTCTCTTCGGGACTCAGCAATACCTACAATGCAGGCCGCCTTGCGGCAGAGGAGCTTTTGGATGAGTTTCCGGACCGTCGCGTTATCGCGATTGACACGCTTTGCGCATCGGCGGGACAGGGGCTTCTCGTTATGCTTGCCGCGGATAAAAAGGATGAAGGCGCAGGCATTGAGGATGTTGCGCGCTACGTTATGGACATACGCCTTAAATTGTGTCACTGGTTTACGGTGGATGATCTTAAATACTTAAAGCGCGGCGGGCGCGTAAGCCCAACTGCGGCTTTTGTGGGCGGCGTGCTGAACATCAAGCCGGTTATGCACGTTGACGATGAGGGACATCTCATCAATGTGTCAAAGGTGCGCGGAAGAAAAACTGCGCTCCGCACCATCGCCGATAAATACTCTGAGCTTGCGCTTGACAAAAACGGCACGGTTTATATTTCCCATGGAGATTGTCCGGAGGATGTAGCCGAAATCAAGGCTCTCCTTGAGGAAAAGGGAGCAGACGTGCAGATCATAACGGATGTAGGTCCGGTTATCGGTTCTCATTCCGGACCTGGAACTCTTGCAGTGTTCTTCCTCGGAAGCAAGAGATAAAAAGACATAACAAATCAGCCGCCCGGCAGGGCGGCTGCTGTATTGTAAGGCAAAAAACACTACTATTGCACGGTTTCTTTTTCATAAAAAAGCACCCGCCTTACGGCGAGTGTGCAAAAGGATAGTAAAAGCCTTCAACTCGTTGAGTTGAAGGCTTTTACTATCCTTTTGCACAATAGAATTTAAAAACGATTGTTTTATATTCTATTGTTTATGTACTTTGCAATTCTGCTTGCATCAGACGATGATACACCTATTTTGTATATCACTCCGTTGCTGTTTATTAAAAGCTTATCTTTATTTACAGACACACTTGATATTTTGTCATAGCTTAAAGAAAAAGAAGCGCGAGTGAAATTAATAAGTCCTTCTCCTTGAATATAATTTTCAAAAACAGAGATGTAGGTTTTTGAAAATTTGGCTCCGATCACGATTATAAAAATTCCTACACATTTTATTAAGAGATCAATTATCGTAGTTGTCATCGCAAGCTCATCTGCGTTTCTGCTCCCTTCAATTCCAAAAGAGAAAACAGTGGTGATTATAACTGTAAAAATTATTATAGCAATTCCAATCATAATCAGTTTTTTGCCGCTTCCTTGCACACTTATAATAGGGTTGTTCATAATTTTACCTCCAAGTTTTATTTTTGCGCATATTATCTGTTGGAGCTTCATTTTTCACCACCTATCAGCTATAGACTTACAAATAAAAAATGCGCCTACCGAAGCAGACGCATAAAAAACGCAAACTCCGATAGTCGCCAAACTAATTGATTAAGACAAGAACGAATCTATATCACCTCAATAGGAATTTGCATTTTTAACAAATTCAAAAAGGTGACACAAATAAACTTATCCTTTAATCAAAAGAAAAAATTCTTGTCAACAGTATATTCAATTAGTTTGGCATACTTATTATACATCAAATTGCTAAAATTATCAATACCTTTCTGGAAAATTGTCCGGCATGGTAACAAGCGGGGAAGATTTGCACCATCTTCCAAATGTTTAGGATATCTTAAAACTTTATCAGAAAAGCCTGAAACGACAACTTTCGTTTCAGGCTCAGTACTATTTAGATTTAACTGTTTTTAGCGATGAAATCAACATTCTGCGAATAGCGCCACACTCATTTTGTATTTTCTTATATTTTTCTTCATGAATACAATCTGTTTCAAAAAGTAATTCTAACCAATACTCGGTTTCGTAGCACTCTTTTTGTGCTATTTCAAGCTTTGATATAAAATCATTCTTACTTTGAGCATATTGTGCTTCGTGGAGGTTTGCGCCTATTGAAGTGGCAGAACGAAGTAATTGATTTACCAAAACTGCTTCTTTATGACTTGACTTGATTTCTCTGCATAAGAAAACTATATCTTTTGCAAATTGTTTTGCTTTATCTCTTAAAACGCTATCTGCCATTGATATCACCTCAGTGAGTATTATACTGCAATACTATTACTTTTTCAAGTGATATTCTGTACTTCGTACAAAGTGATATTTTTGATAAATCAAAAGTATTATTAAAACTTCCGGTTTTAGTGGTATTTCATTCGCCATAAACTGTGCAAAGCACAATACCACTTGCAAAGCAAATATCACTGCGAAGCAATATAACTCGCCGGAAGGCGAATAAAACTGCCGAGTATCATTAAGAACACTCGGCAATGGCGGGGTGATAACTGTTTTATCTTCTTATTTACCCATAATCGCTTTATCGATTTCTTCGGCGGCGGTCTTTCCGGCACCCATTGCGAGAATTACCGTTGCAGCGCCTGTTACGGCATCTCCTCCTGCCCAGACCATATCGCGGCTTGTTTTGCCGACCTCATCGGCAACGATGCCGCCCCATTTCTGGGTATCAAGTCCGTCTGTGGAAGATGCGATAAGCGGGTTCGGAGATGTTCCGATTGACATAATAACGCAGTCGCACTCTATGTCAAACTCGCTGTTTTCGATAACCATCGGGCGTCTTCTTCCGGATTCGTCCGGATCGGAAAGGCGCATTCTGTCACAAGTGATTGATGAAACCGCGCCGTCACCGTTTATCGAAATCGGAGAGGTAAGGAACTCAAACTTGATTCCCTCTTCAAGTGCGTGTTCAACCTCCTCCTTACGTGCGGGAAGCTCGTTTGCCGTGCGGCGGTAAACAAGCGTAACATCCGCTCCCGTTCTCTTTGCCGAGCGCGCCGCATCCATTGCAACATTTCCGCCACCGACAACGCAAACGTGCTTTGCGTGCATAATCGGGGTTTTGGAGTCCTCTTTGTATGCACCCATAAGATTTATGCGGGTGAGGAATTCGTTTGCGGAGTAAACGCCGTTTAAGTTCTCACCGGGGATGTTCATAAACTTCGGAAGACCTGCGCCCGAGCCGATGAACACGGCTTCATAGCCTTCTTCAAACAGCTCGTCAATAAGCATAGTCTTTCCGATTATCATATTAGTTTTGATTTTAACGCCCAAAGCGCGGAGCTCGTCAATCTCGTGCTTTACAACCTCGCCCGGGAGACGGAACTCCGGAATACCGTAGGACAGAACGCCGCCGGCAACGTGAAGCGCCTCAAAGATAGTCACGTCATAACCGCGCGCGGCAAGGCTGCCTGCACATGAGAGACCGGAAGGACCCGCGCCGATAACGGCAACGCGATGTCCGTTTTTCTCTATCTTTTTTGCTTCGGTTTTCACATTTTTCATATGCCAGTCGGCAACAAAACGCTCAAGGCGGCCGATACCGACAGACTCACCCTTTATCCCGCGAACGCATTTTGATTCGCACTGCGTTTCTTGCGGGCAGACTCTTCCGCAAACTGCGGGGAGAGAGTTGGTTTCCGTTATTATTTTGTATGCGCCGTCAAAATCGCCCTCGGCAACGCGTGCGATAAATTCCGGAATCTGCACTGCAACGGGGCATCCGGCAACGCACGGACGGGTTTTGCAGTTAAGACAGCGTTTTGCCTCGTCAATTGCCTGCTCTTCAGTATATCCGAGCGCAACCTCGTCAAAGTTTTTGCAGCGCACGCAAGGCTCCTGCTGCGGCATGGGATTCTTTTTCGGAGACATATTTGCCATGATTACTCAACCTCCTTTTTGAAGAGATTGCACGTCTCTTCGCGTGAATGTGATTCAAAATCGCTGTACATACGGCTGCGGCGTATCGCCTCGTCAAAGTCAACGAGGTGTCCGTCAAACTCAGGGCCGTCAACGCATGCAAACTTCGTTTCGCCGCCGACAGTAAGGCGGCAGCAACCGCACATTCCCGTGCCGTCAATCATAATCGGGTTCATGCTTACAACGGTTTTGATGTCATATTTCTTCGTGAGAAGAGAAACAAACTTCATCATCGGAAGCGGACCGATGGCGATAACCTCGTCATACTTTCTGCCTGCCTTGATGAGGTTTTCAAGAACCTCGGTAACAAGCCCGCGCTCTCCGTATGTGCCGTCGTCGGTCATAATGTGAAGCTCCGAGCTTGAGGCGCGGAATTCATCCTCAAGGATGACGAGATTGCGCGTTCTGAAGCCGACAATAGCGTCAACCTTTGCTCCCTGAGCGTGAAGCTTCTTTGCAACAGGATATGCAATCGCGCTTCCGACACCGCCGCCGACAACAGCAACGGAGGAAAGCCCCTCGGTCTCTGTCTTCTTGCCGAGCGGGCCTGCAAAATCGGCAATATAATCGCCTTCTTCGAGGTGACGGAGAGTTTCCGTCGTAGCGCCGACAACCTGGAAGATTATCGTAACCGTGCCCTTTTCTCTGTCGTAATCCGCAACGGTGAGAGGCATGCGCTCTCCGTCCTCCGTTGCGCGGAGAATAATAAACTGACCGGCATCCGCACGGCGGGCAACCTCGGGAGCCGAAACCACCATCCTCACAACTGTGGGATTGAGATACTCTTTTTTCAGA
The DNA here is from genome assembly GCA_015068085.1 of Oscillospiraceae bacterium. Taxonomy (GTDB): domain Bacteria; phylum Bacillota; class Clostridia; order Oscillospirales; family JAAYXM01; genus SIG480. The sequence continues at coordinate 23,768 of SVLF01000031.1, read as the reverse complement.
ATCTTATACATACTATCCCTGCCTTGATACATTTTGTTATTTTTTTAACTATATTATAATAACATTTATTTTGCGCAAGGTCAATAACAATTATTGAGAAAATTGAAAAATGTTGAGAAAAAGCGCGTTGTTATATAATCAGGCATTTTTTTGGTGCTTGATTGACTTTTAAATTTACCGGATATATAATTAAGCTCGAGGTGATTGACGATGAAAGAAATTAAAAAATATGAGAGAGGCTATGATGTCGGTGAAAAAATAACCCCCGATAAAATTCGCCTTACCGGATTTGACCTTTTTCCCGAAAAATACGAGACTCTTCTGTCGGTAGATGAATTTACCAAAGAGCGCTTTGAAGAGCTTTTTGATGTAAAGACCGGAGAGTGGTGCGTCGAAGACGGCTGGGTAATCGGTAAAAACCCCGATATGTGCCCGGGAATGATTGTTTCAAAGGGTGACTTTTTCGGTAACGTTATGTTTGAAATCACGGCTTCCACCATCCCGCCGTCAACCCACGATATCAATATTATGATCCACGGTGAGTGGGATGACGAAAAAGGACGCGGCAATGCGTATGTGACGGGGCTTGAAGCCTTCTGGCACGGATATATCGGCTTTGAAAAGTCACCGAAGTACGATTTGACCGCAGCAACGGCTCTCTTTGATTTTGAGCCGGGCAGGGAGTATAAATTCTCCATTATGAATCTCGGAAACAGAATTTTTGTTTTTGTTGATGATAAAATGTGCTTCGATATAAAGGATCCCAGTCCTATTGACGCGGAAAAATACGGAAAAATCGGTGTTGAGGCATTTTCAAGCCATCTGAAATTCAAAAACCTGCGCGTGTACAGACCCGCATATGAAAAAGTAAGGGAATATTACTGCCCTGAATTTTAAAGAGTAAAAATAAGCAGTCCATCCACGCATCGGATGGACTGCTTATTTTTACATATTCTCGGGAACTCCGGCTTCTTTAAGTATGCGCGCGGCAGTGTCATAGAAATCCTTACTTGTTCTTCCCCGGAATCCGCATTCATACATCCACGGGCCGTTGTATCCTGCGCCGTAAAGCTTTTTGATAAGCGGAACCCAGTCGATTTTTCCGTCTGTCGGGAACCAGTGCCTTTCTTCGACAAAATCATAATCCGAAAAATGAACCGTAATAATTTTGTCGCCGAGGCGGTCTATAAAATCGCTGTGCGTGTCGTTGAGAAGGTGGTTTGCATCAAAGCAGATACGAAGCTTATCGTTAGCGCTTATAATCGTCTCAAGCTCGTCAATGCTTCTTCCGATGCAGTGGGGCATATCCTCAACTGCAACAACCGCGCCCTCGCGTGCGGCAAGCTCTGCGAGCTTGCTTGCAAATTCCGCTGCGTATTTAAGGCGTTCCGGACGCTCGCTTTCATCAGGAAACGGCGTGCCGGGATGATGAACAATCTTATCAATACCAACGGATGCGGCTTTTTTTATTTCCTCACTAAAGCGCGCAAAAGCAGCCTTTCTTACCTCGCTCAGGGGAGAAGAACCGTCCCCTCTTTCATACGGGCGGTACGGAAGGTGGCATGTCCACAATTTAATGTCATATTTGTTTGCAAGCTTTGCAAAATCGCGCGCCTCGGTGTACGGCTCTCTGCCGGCGCTGTATTCCAGAAAATTCATTCCGCTTTCCTTAACCGAGGCAAAGCCCTCGTCGGAAATATCAAGTCCGTATCCTCCGGATCTTCCTATCTTATACATACTAACGCTTCCTTTATTTTATAGTTACCTATATAATACTACAAATAATAAATAAAGTCATTATACAATCGGGCAAAAAAAGAAATTATCTGCTTTTAAAGGTAGGCTTCGTTAGGCAATTACATATCCAGACTATTTTCGTTAAGCAAGAAATCAAATATGCCCATTGTCGTAATACCATTATCGTCACGCTTTAGTTTAATATCATCTTTTACAACGATAATTTTTTTGAAGGAGTCTTTGGTTTTTAACAAAGATTTCTTTTCTTGCTTTTCTTTTGCTGCGTTTGGCATATCAAACGCAGATTGAATATAATATTTGTTATTTCCTTTAGTAGCAATAAAATCTATTTCTAAACCTTTTTGCACTTTTTTACCTTCGTCATTGGTTTCGACTATTTCAACAACTCCGACATCCACACGATAACCCCTTATTTTAAGTTCATTAAAGATTATGTTCTCTATAATGTGATTTTCTTCTTGTTGTCTGAAGTTAAGCTGCGCATTTCTTATACCAATATCAGTAAAATAATATTTTGAAGGCGTTTCAATATACTTTTTGCCCTTTACATCATATCTGACTGCTTTGTCCGTTAAAAAGGCATCTGTGAGATACCCAAGATATTTCTTTATGGTTTTTTCTGTTATTTTACTGTTTTTAACACTTCTGAAAGTTCTGCTGAGTTTGGCGGGGTTGGTAAGTGATCCAACAGAAGATGCAAGAATATTTACCAGTTCTTCAAGCTCGCTCTCGTTACGGATTTTGTTTCTGTCGACAATATCACTGATATAGACCTTCTTCAACAGAGAAGAAAGATATTCCACTTTCATTTCATCATCTTCACGAGTCAGAATAAGAGGAAGTCCACCATAAGTATAATAATCTTTCCACGCTTGAGATATGCTGCCGTCATAGACTGAACTATATTCAGCAAAAGAAAGAGGATTAACATGGATTTCATCCCCTCTGCCTCTGAATTCTGTAAGTATATCGCTTGACAAGAACTTAGAATTACTTCCGGTCACATATACATCCAGGTTTCTTATATGCGAGAGCCCATTAACCAAATCAGAGAAATCTCCAACATATTGGATTTCGTCCAGGAATAAATAGTACTGTTCTTTATCTTTAATCTGTTCCTTTATATGATTATACAAGATTTGAGGCTCTCTCAATTCTTTATTCATAATATCATCAAGAGCTATTTCAATAATATGATCTTCACTAATCCCTTTGTTAATGAGGTAATCGTGATATAAATGAAAAAGCAAATACGATTTACCGCACCTTCTTATGCCGGTTATAACCTTAACTAATTCATTACATTCTCTTTTTATCAACTTGTTTAAATATAAATCTCGTTTAATTTCCATATCATCTACTCCATTTTTAGTCGACATTACAGACTTTTATGTCCTAATTATAATATATTGCTGCCCGGTAGTCAATACCTTAGGACAGATTTGGTCGTCTTTTCGAGAAAAAATGTCCTGTTTATTGTTTGGCAATAATTTGAGAAAACCGTTTTGTTAAGGTTCATTCATTTTCTACCTCACATTGCCTGTGTTTAAGATTACGACCATCTGAAAGTTTATACACCTGTTATATAATCCGGCAAAAGTGACCAAAACCCCTTTAAAAATGCATTTTAATCTGCTATATTTAACATATAGTTTAAATTTTAAGGAGGACTATCCATATGAAAAGACAGATTAAAACAAAGCTTGCGCGCATCTTGTGCATAGCGCTCAGCCTGTGTATGATGCTCGCACTTATCCCCGCGGCGTTTGCGGAAACAACGGAGGAAACGAAGGATTTTAAGATTGATTTTCTAAATGGTGGAGTTGATCCGGGTATTGACAATATAAATCCTGGTGAAAAAATCTGGGCATTTAAAGAAAAAACAATTTCCGGAAGTATTGAGCATAACAAAAACGTTGGTCTTAATATTAAATCAAAAAAAGATGGAACTGATGTAGGCAAATACGTAGCTTATGAATTCGAAGCTCCGGCATCAGGTACATTTGATATAACGTATGTGCACGCACAGGTAGCATCTGGCACTATACCTTCGGGCGGCAAGGGCGATGTTTATATTCTTGATGGAATTGCTGACATAAAAACAGCGATAACCGGGACAGAAGGTTTGATGTTTGACGAAGTAATTTACTATGCATCAGAGAACAACAATTCATACGAAGAACCGGAAAAGGCAGAAATAACCTTGACTGCCGAAAAGAAGTATCTTCTTGTTTTTGTTGTTACAGGTGCAGGAGAAGGATCTGTTGAATCTACACAGTACAGACAATACCCATCCTCCCTTACCTTCACTCCGCAAGCCGAACCGGGAATAACAATAAATTACAATATCAAAGATATTATAACAGCAAAGCCGGAAGTTAACTATGTCAATGGTGGATCAAATGCTCCTGTCGCTTTTAAGGATGTATTCAATTACGAAACGACAAAAGGATTTTTCGATTTCGTAACAGCGTATAAAGAGTTTACAAACGATACGACAAGACTTTGTTGCTACAGTAATTTTATTCAGTTTGGAGATACTAAAGACAGGCATATTGTATTTGAACTTAATGTTCCGGCAAGAGGGGTGTATTCGATAAAAGTAGACACCAAGGAAGGTGCGGTTGCCCCTGTCGAGGTCTTTTTAAGTCAAAGCACAACTGATTACACGAATGAAGATTTTCTGATTGGTACCTATAACGGAATAGCCGATAGTGCAAGCACTGCCGATCTTCTTGACAAAGAAGGCACTGTTTGGGAAAAAGAGCTTGAAGCAGGAAAGTACAATATAGCTTTTGTTGGAAAGAAAGATAGTAGCGGAAATATCGGATCTCTCGGTAATCTCTATTTATACACAGGCGGTGGAAAGGGCGAAGATTCTGCGTATATGGGTCCGGTTTTAAAAGCAGATAAAACGGTGTTGAATATTGGTAATACTGCGAACTTAGAGGTTATTGCTTGTATGTCTGATGGCAACTCTGCAGATGTAGATATAGAATGGGCAAGCAATAACGAAAATGTCGCAAAGGTTAAGGATGGAGTAGTAACCGCAGTCGGATCCGGCGTCGCAGATATTTCCGCTATTGTTACTTACAATGGAGTTCCGGAGCCTCTTACCAAAGTTATTACTGTTAACGATTCAGAACTTACTTCTGCATTCTCTGATGTAGATGCCAGTGGTAGCGTGCCCGTCGGAGAAAAAGCAAGCATCAATATTCTCACATATTCGACTGACGGAACGCCGCAAACTTACGAGGCTACTATTGAAGCAGAGTACAATGAACCTACATCAATCACCGCTCCTGCGGCTCCCGACGGCTACACCTTCCTTTACTGGGCAAAGGGCGCAATGGATTCAAAACAGATTATCCCGGGTGAGACTTGCACGATTTACCCGACGGTTGAAACCACATATATGATTGCGGTTTACGCACCGACAGGCGCAGCTGCGGAAGATAAGGTAGAGTTTTATAACTACAACGGTCAGCTTCTCACAGATGCAAGGATAGATGGCGGCAAAATGCCCGAGCTTCCGTATATGACCGGCTATGGAAAGGCAAAACACTGGGTACACTACGGAACGGATAAAACCTATGAAGCAGAGGCTGATGCATCCGCTTTTGCAACCGGAACCCACATCTTTGTAGCACAGTACGATGACCTCCAAGAGAACATCACCGTAACTGCAGAAAACTGCATAGTAAATGATGGAAGCTCCGCAACAGTAAAATATGGTGATACTGTCGAGTGCGTTGCTGATGGCGAAGGTACCTTCAAGTGGTGGACAAAGACCGTAAACGGTAAAACCGAAATCGTAAGCCTTGATAAAGATTACACTTTCAAGGCATGGGAAACCTGCACGGTGACGGCAGTTTACGGAGACAAAGCTCCGACCTACGTTGGTGATACAATGCGCATCATCCTTGGTACACTTAATGTAGGAGACGAAACGGCATACATGGCAGAGTTTGTCGGTTTAGACAGCGCAATTGAAAAGGGAATTATGCTTGGTACTAAGAAAATTGCAATGTCAAGCAAGGATAATCAGTTCACTATTATAAATGACGAAGGAGTAGAAGCAGCCAATATAAAAGGCTATGCAATCCTTGCAAACGGCACACTTATAACAGATAACTAAATACAGTATTCTGTAATCAACCTCTCCACCGCCATTCGGCGGTGGAGAAATTCATTATAAAATAACGCAGGGTTCATCCGTTTCGGACGAACCCTGCGTTAATGTTATTCGACAACGTAACGGCAGTGAAAAGCCGCCGATCGCGCCAAGCGGCTAAGCAGAGCTGAATTACGAGGAGGACAATCCTCTCCAGGGTGCAGGGTCGCAACCCTGCTCGTTTCAAGGGGATTTTCAAGGGGGAAATCGAAATCCCCCTTGAATTCGGTTTGCTTCTTTGGCGAAAACCAAAGAAGGCCCGCCCGGCAGGGCAAGCCTCCTTGCGCTTCTGCGCAAAGAAATAAAAAAATCACATATCTGCGTCATCATCGCGCTTGAATGAGTTTAAAAGCTCTACAAGCTGATGGCGTTTTTTCATTTCATCCGAATACGCATCGTCCCATTCGCGGACGGAGTTTCGTATGTTCGAAGGAGACGCGCCGAGAAGCTTCATTGATATACGGATAAAATGCCCGCTGTTTGCAAATCCGCAGACGTTCGAAATATCGTTGATTGACATGTCCGTGTAGCGTAATAGAAAAAATGCATTTGTAACTCTTACGTTGGTAAGATAATTGTGGGCAGTTTGCCCTACCGTCTCCTTGAATTTCGATATGAATGACCGCTCGGACATCATCGCCTGCTTGCTCGCATTGGCAAGCGAAACCTTTGATGCACTGCTTGTCATAATGTAATCAACAGAGTTTTTGATGAGAAGAGAGCGCTCTTTTGCTATTGTCAGGTCGGTTTTATCAAGCTTTATGCTGGTCTCTTTTGCACACAGCTCAAGAAGCTCTCCTGTGTTTAAAAGAACCTTTTTAAGCGTAAGATGGATTCCTGTGTTCTTTGGGGAAATAAGCTCTGTACAAAGCTCGTCCGCGCGCTCCTTGTTCTTTCCGGAAAGGACAACAAACGGATTGAGCTGAAAATCATCAAATGCAGAAAGGTTGTAGGTAAGAGGGATAAAAGGAAGCTCTGATTCATTTAAAATATCACTTGCGATTGATATGTATACAATTTCTGCGTTTTCAAAGTCTGTCATCGTGGTATCCATGGAATGAATGGCATACGGCGTGACGATAGCGAGAGAACCGGGATTCTGCACGCGCGTCTCTCCGTTTATCGTGTGGACATATGTTCCCGAAACGGTATACCAAACTTGGGTGTAGTCATGCCAGTGAATATCGCTTATGTGAGGATGAGTAAGCATATGGATGCGCACCGGCGAATTTTTAAACTGACTGCGCTTTGCAAAAAAGTGCGGAGTAAGGCTTGGGATTTTCGGCTTTATAAAATCCATAATGCTCTCCTCCTTCTCTCATTAATCGCTTTGTAATACATCTTAATATTATCATATTTCGGGATGGTTTTCAAGCGATATTTTACAAATGCCGGATTGTGTATCTGAAGGTCTTGAAAAGTGCATATAAATGCCGGATTGTATAATGTTGGACGGTTGACGAGGCGCGTGAAAATTGATAAAATTATAGCATAAATGATTATGCATTTTGTTAATAAATTGCAAGGAGGAAAAAAATGAAAAGTAAAAGGATAATATCAATGGCACTTGCGTTGTGCATGGTGCTGTCGCTTCTGCCGACAACGGTGCTTGCTGCGGAGGGAGATAGCTTCGCAGTCAATTTTAAAACTGACGTAACGTGCACAAATGGTAAAGCGTACCCATGGGATGCAGTGTACAATGCGAATGGATGGGCGAGTAATAGCTTGTATCTGGATGGGGCGTCTGTTACAACAAACCCTACCAGAAACCAACTTCGATATTCAGATACATTTGGCTTAGGGATATACGCCAAAGGAGTTGGAGACTACTATACAATTAAGCTTAAGGCACCCGAAAGCGGGAATTATAAAATCACTTATGAATACTATCAAGTAGCATCGGGTGGAACCCCGAGCGGCGGTATTGGTGATGTATATCTTCTTGGCGAGGATGTAACCTTGTCTGATGCGATTTCAGGCGGAACTAACAGGATTTTTGAGGGTATTGTATACGGAGCAACAGAAAGCGGTTTTGCAACAGCTTCGGAAACTCCTACATATATGTTTGAAAAGGATAAGGAATACACAATAGCATTTGTTGTAAAAAAAGAAAACACAGAAAGCGTAGCCTCAACAGCATTCAGAATGTATCCGACATCACTTACCTTTGAATGGATAGGTGAATATGCTGCGCCTCACCTTAGCAGTGCAGAGCTTTCCTTTGCAGATGATATAATCGTTGAGGGTGAGTATACAAAATCAAACGTTGAAGGCTTTTACAATAACGGCAAGCCTTACCCGATGTCAACCGTAACCGTTATATATGAAAGCTCTGACACTTCGGTTGCATATGTCGATGAAAACAACGGCGAAATCTATGCAACGGGAGATGGAGCAGCTGTTATTACAGCAAAAGCTGTGGCGGAAGATGGCAAAAGCGCCACTGCGGAAAAAACAATTACCGTAACTAAGCATGCTGAGGTATCCGCACTTCCGGATGCGATTTCGGCATCGCTTCCGCGTGGAATAATCGAACTCGGCTCATGGACACCGCTGAAAATTACAGATGCGGATGGCATTGCGCTTGGCGGTGGAATTGAATACACCTATGATATTGAAAATGAGGATATCATTTCGGAAGAAGGCGGAGTTTTCAAAGGCGAAAAAATGGGTAAAACCTCTGTTACAGTTACGGCAAAGCTTGGTAATGACGAGAAAACCTGTACCTTTGATGCTGTTGTTGTAGGTGAAAACCTTTTCACACGTAACGGTGTGCGCCATGGTGAGTTTGAAAACAGCATTTATTTCAGCGATAAATCAAATAAAGGTGTTTCAGCTTCTGATACTCTGTGGTATGCAGACCGTGGAGCCGCAAAAGGATATATATTCGATTACGAGATAAAAGAGGAAATATCACCGGTAACGGGAAAGCCGACCAATATCTTCCGTGCAATTTTTGATGCTGTTCCGCAGGAAAATCCCTCAGGCACCGATAAGATAGTATGGATTCATCAGGGAAGTTCGATAAATACAGAAGGGAGGCACAGCGGGCAGACGATCCTTGAAAAGGGTAAAATTTATGAGTTTTCAGGAAATATAAGTCTTGAAAACGGAGAAACCCCGACTATGGTAAGCTCAATTGTCAACTTCTTTGCTGACGGCGGCACCAGTGCATACAGAAAGCTGTCCCTGAATGAAGTGCTTTATGAGAACACCGAGACTGTTCAGCCATGGACAACATTCTCTTCAACTCCGGTATACGCAAACTGGGATTATAAAAATCATCTTAACGCAAACGCAACGGTTCAGGGCAGAACCCCTCTTGATAAGGATGGTTTTGATATTCTTTTTTCAGAATTATCTTTCCACGAAGTAACCTTTGAAGAGGTTGAATTCAAGCTTTCGGGGAAAACCGAGGGAGCAAAGACCTATGATACGTTTGAAACAACCGTAAGGAATTTTTCAAATACCGGAAAAGAGATTAAATTCGGTAACGAGGTAGAAAAGCCGACAATTATTTATTCAACATCAAACCCTGTTGTTGCAAAGGTAAATGACCTTGGCGTTGTAACGGTTGTTTCGGATGGCGAATGTGAAATCTATGCCGATGTCACGATAGGTGACACAACGGTGCGTGGCGTGCTTCCGGTAAGCGTTTCCGGACTTGAGGTTATGTTCGAAAGCATTAAGGCAGAGACGAACAACAGCTCTCTTTCCGTAGGCGATACAACGCAGATTGATGTAGCGCTGTATAATACCGATATGACCGAGGCAAGTGATGAGGGCATAACCTGGTATTACGAAAGCTCAGATCCGGGCGTCGCAGCGGTTGATCAGAACGGACTCGTGACCGCAAAAGCACCGGGTACAGCGCAAATCACGGTTTTTGCAAAGACAGAAAAGGTTACGGCAAAGGATAGCGTTACCATAACTGTTTCCGATAGCTCTCCTCTTGCAAGCGCAAGTGTTGTGGGTGCCAATGTCGTAGAAAAAGGATATTCAATCCGCCTTTCCGCAACGGCTCTTCACGAGAGCGGCAATGCGGCGGATATAAATACCTGCGAGGTCAGATATTCTCTTGCAGATGGCGCACCCGAGGGGATAATCTCAGTTACTGAGGACGGAACTGTAACAGGTCTTGCGCTTGGAACTTCATCTGTCGTGGCAGAGGTAAAGAAGGGCAACACAGTATACAGCGAACCCTATCCGATAGAGGTTACGCAGGTCGTCCCGAAGGATCATATGTTAGATTTTGTTGCAAGATTTAACACTGCAGAGAATATCATAATGACTCATGCAACAATTGAAAAAGATGGATATTGCCTCAACCGTGAAAAAACCTCACAAAAAGTAATAAGCGAATGTGACAACGGAAATAAATATTGCTATACTCTTCGATATGTAATGTACAGTAAAATTACATCTGTTGAGAATTCAGTAGAGTCAGACACCGCTATTGACTTCCCTGTAAAATACAGCGGTTGGTATGAGCCGGTATTCACGGGACTTCCGATGCAAACAGGCGGATATGCGCATATATATCTTGACGGCAAATATCTCGGCGATTATGATTTTTCTGCACCGGATAAGGAATCGAACGGCGCAAAGATTTCAACGCGGATGAACCCGATTTATGTCGAGGGCGGAAAAAACCACACTCTCACGATCAGAAGCTTTAAAAAGGGCAGAAATGGTGGTACAGATCATTTTGTAGTAAGTTTCGAGCTTGACTATTTGGTAAACGAGCCAGAGATTTCAGCGCTTTCGATGTCGGCAGAGGATGATGAGCTTATCATCGGCGAAACTACCGATGTGGTTCTGACGGGTGATATGGGCATCGGAAAAACATACCGCTTCGGACTTAACCACGGCTATATAGCGGATGAAGAAAACTATGTTGTACTTCACAGTGATAATGAAGCCGTTATTGAGATTTGCGACGGTGTACCGAAAGCGGTCGGAGAAGGAAGTGCAACCATTTCGGCTGATGTATACTACAAGGGTGAGAAGCTGTCTTCTCCCGCGCCGATAACCGTCAGGGCGTTTGCACCTGCGTTTACGGATGTTGTTCTTTCAGCGGAAAAGCAGACCTTTGCGCCTTTCAGCGAGGGCTGTGGCATAACCGTAAAGGCATATAACTCAAAGGGTGAAGAGTTGGTTATTCCCGATGGCGGAGTAACCTTTGAAAGCTCGGATTCTGCAACCGCGTCTGTCGATGAAAACGGATTTATAACTCCGCTTGCCTCCTCGAATGAAACGTGCGAAATCACGGCGACGGTAACGATTGACGGTCTTGTACGTCATGGAAAGCTTACCGTAACCGTGCGTGAGGGCAAGGTCGCCTCAACCTACTATACCGAGGAAAGAGTGGCAAATGCGAGAGAAAATATCGCAACCTACAAATGGGCAAAGACCACAAAGGATACTGCGAAAAAGAACGCAGACAAGTATCTGCCGTACATTGATGAGATATATGATATGATTCACTCGCAGGGGATTTTGCGAACAAACTTTGTTGGAGTGCAGGCTGATCCGGAGTTTCGTTATTGCCGCTATTGCGGAGAAGACCTTGTAGCTAAGTATAACCGCTTCCCGTGGGCGATGGATCCGCTGAACCGTCCGTGGAAGATACAGTGTCCGGAGTGTAAGAGAACCTTCCCGAGCAATGACTTTGAAAGCTTCTATGAAAACGGACTTAACGAGCATGGCGAGTTTGACAGAACGTACGCTCTTGAGCAGAACGGAATTCTCTGCGGGCGCGGCGTTCGCGATCCGGAAACCGGAAAATATATAGCTTACGAGCAGTTTGCCGATAACCCCTACGGCTATGGCGACCCGAACGGTAATCTCTTCAATGAGCTTTATCCGGAGCTTTATGACCCGAATAAAGACTCTTACGGTATCGACCCCCGAACAAAAGATCCGATAACTCACGGCTGGGGAGATTTTGAGCTTCCGCACGCAGGCTATATCTGGGGCGTTGATGACAGCTTAGGATATGAAACGGGAAGAATCTGCACAAAGAAGGGTGACCGCGAGGTTCATACCTACGTTTCCTTATATTCCTTCCTCGGCTTGTGGATGCAAAGATATAAAATGAATTCGGCGACGATAGAACAGGCAATTGAGGCCTTCCGCGATGCTTATCTTTATACAGGCGATGCAAAATATGCCCGCGCGGGAATCGTGCTGCTCGACAGAATTGCAGATTTTTACCCCACTTACAATACGATGGAAAACATTAACTACGGTTTTGTAGCAGGTTTTTCCGGAAACAAGGGACTAGGTAATATTGTAGGTCATACATGGGAAGGTTTTCTTGCAAGTACCTTTATGGAAGCTTATGATGCTTTCTTTGAAGTGTATGACGATCCGTGGGTTGTTGATTATCTCAGCAAAAGGGCAGTTGAGCTTAATAACACCGATATAAACGATAAAACAACCCCGGAAAAGATTCGCCAAAACTTTGAGCTTAACGTTATGTACAGAGTTCTTGATGACGTAAAGCGCGGAACCATTCAGGGTAACTTTGGTTTATATCACAAGCCGCTCGCAGAAGCCGCCGTTATCTATGATACATATCCGAGAACTGCAGAGCTTCTTGAGTTTCTGATGCAGCGCGGTACGGCTGACAGTAATAAAGGTTGCACCGGAGGAAATATCACACGAAAGCTTGTTGATATAGTAGAGCGCGAAGCGATAACCTTTGAAAGCTCTATCGGATACAATCAGATGATGCCGAACAGTCTGTTGGAAGTGGCAAAAATTCTTTCGATTTACGAGGAAAACACAAACCCGGATACAAACCTTTATAAAAATCCGAAATTCATAAAGGCGCTTAAGATTATAGTTCCGTATATCACCGTAACCGTTGCCGCAAACATAAGTGATAACAGCGGAGCGGGAGCCTTCGGTTTCAGCACACAGACTGCGCTGGAGCTTGCGGGATGGGAAGCAACGAAGCAACCGATATTTGCCCAGCTTCTCTATTTCGGAGCAAAGGGGAATCTTGAAAACATCCGCGGCGATATATTTACGAAAGACCCTGAGGGGATTCAGGATGAGATAGAAGAGGTCATTGAAAAATACGGCGAATATGACTTCACAAAGAGCGCAATTACAACGGGCTACGGCATTGCGCATCTCAAGAACGGAACAAAGTTTACAACCACAGATTCAAACGCAATAAGCAACAGCCTGCGTGATTTCTGGCTATACTTTGGCTCGTCACCTATCGGGCATAATCATAACGACACGCTCCATCTCGGCATTGAGGCGTTTGGACTTGATATGTCACCTGATTTCGGATATCCTGCAGAAATGACCGGAGCAGGTGCGACAAAACGCCATAACTGGGACAGCGCAACCGCGTCTCATAATACGGTTATGGTAAATGATATGCAGCAGATAAGTCACCGCGAGGGTGGAAAACCGCTTCACTTCGACGACTCCGGCGATATTCAGGTTGTTGATGTTGATGCTCCGCAGGCATATCCGAATATAACCGATGTGTACCGCAGAACGGTTGTGTCGGTTGATATTGATGACACGGTCGCCTATGCACTTGACTTCTTCCGCATTGTCGGCGGTGATGAGCATCTTTACAGCTTCCACGCCCAATCGCAAAGCACTAAGGTTACGGGGGTTGATCTTATCCCGCAGACTATCGGAACATATGCAGGACCCGATGTTCCGTATGCAGAGGATACATACTATGATAAAACAGACGGCTTTAACTTTATCTATAACGTAGAGCGCGCAAGGATGCCGGGAACAGGAACCTTTACCGCAGACTTTGATGTTGATATGCTTAGAAAAGCAAAGCCGCTTCCGGAAAAGGATTGGCATTTGAGGCTTACACAGCTTAACGATTTCGATATCACCGAGGTCGCGCTTGCAGACGGTAAGCCGCCGATTATCAATCAGAACCCCGACCACTATGACTATATCTTCGTGCGCAGAAGCGGCAAGGACCTTGACACACTCTTTACATCAGTCATCGAGCCGTGTATCGGAAACAGCAATATTGAAAGCATGGAACGCCTTAATGTTTCACGTCGCGACGGCAAGCCGATGCGTGAGGACGAGCCGGTTGCCGCAGTGAAGATAAAGCTTAAGAACGGACGAACAGACTATGTCGTATATGCCGCAAACAATGAAGTTGCTTATAACATTGCGGATAAGTTTGACTTCACAGGCTTTGTCGGAGTTTGCTCTGAGGATACAGACGGAAATGTAGTTCGCAGATATCTCCTTGACGGAACGAAGCTTGATACGCTCGTTTCTGAAACGGCTGCGCTTACAGGAATTATAACCGATTTCACAAAGGGTCTTCCGGAAGCCGTTATAAACGAAGAGAACGGAGCAACAGAGTATCACAGCTATATTGAAATGACACTCGATGAGGATATTGATCCGGAAGACATTGATATTGATGCTGTCAAAGGAAGGCTCATTGAGGTTGAAAACGTCGGAGAGCGCCACGGCGTATATGTTATTGAGGACGCCGAGCTTGACGGAAATAAGCTTATCATCGATGTTGAAGATGTTTCTCTTATCCGTTCGTTTGCCGATGCTTATGATGAAAGCCTTGGATATATCTATAATATAGAAAAGGATCAGAATGCACGCATTGCGCTTTCGTCATACGAAGAGGATTCACCGAAATTCGCGGAGATAGGAGAACTCACGGTCTCCGCGGGATCCGGCATCACTATTCCGCTTTCTGCAACGAACATGAGCGGAAAGCCGATAACCTTTAAGGGAAGCGTTCTTCCGCGTGGAATGTCGCTTAATGAAGAAACCGGTGTTCTCACGTGGAAGCCGGATGACAGCCAGGTAGGAGAAAATCACGTTGCAATAACGGCAACAGACGGTGCGCTTACGACGACCGTGCATTTTGATGTAACGGTTTACGGTCGAACAATAGGCGGCTCAAATTCTTCGTCTGATACCGGAACCTCCGGTGAAACCACCGATACACCACCCGCCGGCGGCGGTGGAGGAGGCGGAGGCGGCGGTGCCGCACCGACCGACAAGCCGGATACCGAAACAGTTCCGGATGAAGAAAACGGAGAAACAGACAAAAACGAAGATGGCGAAAAAGCACCCGAGGCCTCGGGTGAAACGGATAACATCCGTTTCAATGATCTTTCACAGCACACATGGGCAGCGGACGCGATAAACACGCTTGCGGCAGATGGAATAATAAAGGGCACGACTGCAAGCACGTTTAGTCCCGCTTTGAATATCACCCGTGCAGACTTTGCATTGCTTCTCGTCCGCGCGTTCAAGCTCACAAGCGATAACGCGGAAAACTTCGCAGATGTTTCGGCAAATGACTATTTCGCATCCGAGCTTGCAGTAGCGCGCAACACAGGCATCGTCAACGGTATCGGAGATAACAAGTTCGCCCCGCGAAACACCATCACCCGCCAGGATATGATGGTAATCGTCTACCGCGCACTCAAAGCCTCCCTTGCCTTAAAGGGAGGGGGACCGTCGAACGACGGTGGAGGGATTTCTCCCTCGCAATACCCCGACTTTGACACCGTTGCACCTTACGCAAAAGATGCTGTATCCGCTCTTATCGGTGCAGGTCTCGTCAACGGAAAGTCCGGTCTTATCGCTCCGACTGACTACACCACCCGCGCAGAAGTTGCAGTGCTTATTAAGCGAATCATTGACTATGTAAAATAATTCTGCATTTTGCACTTTGCATTCTGCATTTAGAAAAGGAGTAGTTATGTGTAAAATATCCATACTTGTAAACGACCAATGGAAAGGAAAGCTTTTTTCCGAGGCTCATTATGCCCGGCTTCGCGAGCTTGGCGAGGTACATATATATAGCGGAGACGAGCGCTTTACCGATAAAGCCGCGGTGCTTGATTTCGTAAAGGATTCAGATGTTTTAATTACATCGTGGCGCTCTCCCGCGATAGATGCGGAAATTCTGGATGCTTGTCCGAATCTTCGCGGGGCGATACACGCCGCCGGTTCTGTGAAAGCAATAGTAACACCTGAGATGATCAGCCGCGGCATAAGGCTCACGTCCGCATCGAATGAGCTTTCCCGCGGGGTTGCAGAAACGACTCTCGGCGCGGCGATTGCGGCGTGCAAGGGAATGTTCACTCTAACAAGAGATACGCGAAATGGACTTTGGAGAGAAAACCTCAACACAATAACCGATTTCTACGGCATAAAAATCGGCGTTATCGGTGCCGGTTGTGCGGGCAGGCATTTCATTGATTTGCTTCGTGGATTCAGCGTTGATGTTTTTGTGTACGACCCGTATGTAAGCGAGGAACAGATAAGAGAGCTGGGCGCAAAAAAGTGTGAGCTTTCATATCTTATGTCGGAGTGTGATGTAATAAGCATTCATGCGCCGAGCGTTCCGGAAACGGATAATATGATAAACCGCGAAAATCTAAGACTCATAAAAGACGGGGCGGTGCTTATAAACACCGCCCGCGGATCCTTGATAAACGAACAAGACCTTATCGAAGAGTGCAAAAAAGGCCGCTTTATGGCGGTGCTGGATGTAACAAATCCCGAGCCACCGGCAAAAGACAGCGAACTTCGTTCACTCCCGAATATAGTTTTGTTTCCGCATATAGCAGGAACTGCAACAAACGGTGTCAGAAGAATAGGAGAGCACGTCTGCAAGGAAGCCGAGCTTTTACTTTCCGGCGAACGTATGATGGGTGAGATTGATTTTTCACGGCTTTCTATAATGGCATAAATTACGTAAATCAGCGTTTTAATGCTGAAAATATAATAACAGGAGGAAGTTTATAATGGAGAAAAAAATTGTAGCATTGTTGCTTGCGGGAGTTATGTTGCTTTCGCTTTGTGCCTGCGGAGGTGAAAACAGAACAAATAACACAGTCGCGGGTTCAGATCCGTTGACAACGGATGACGTCATTGAAGTAATCGTAACATCCCACGCAAGTTGGCCGTTTAACGAGGACTGGAAGGTCCTTGACTATATTAGAGAGGGGGTTGGTGCAACTGTCAACTTCACATCGATTCCGGCATCCGATGCAAGCACAAAAATTCCGATTCTGTTTGCAGCACCCGAAACACTTCCGGATATAATTAACGGAACAAGTGCGCAGTCTGTAAATATATATATAAGGCAGGGGGGAGTAATTGCTCTGGACGATATGGAAGAGTATATGCCGAATTACAACAAATGGCTAAACGGTCTTTCGGAGAATGAATACACAGATATAGTTTCGTTGCGTAAATACCACGACGGAAAGATTTACTTCGCACCTCCGATGGGACGCGAGAGTTCACAGAATGTCCGCGCATGGCTCTACCGTAAAGATGTTTTTGAAAAACACAATCTCGAGATTCCGAAAACCTTTGATGAACTTTATGAGGTCTGCAAAGAGCTGAAAACGCTTTACCCTGATTCGTATCCGTATTGCATCCGCCAGAAGCTGACAAACTTAAATGTTTCTGGCGCGTCATGGAAGCCGTATTGGAACGTTGATCTGTACTATGACTTTGATGCAGAAAAATGGTGCTATGGTGCGGCTGAAGATGTAGCGCTTGAGGTGTTCACGTGGTATCATAAGATGGTAAAAGAAGGGCTTATGCCGTCTGACTTTATGACAATGTCCACTTCCGGATGGCAGGAGCTTATCACAACTGACCGCGGCTTTATTATGCCGGAATATCAGACGAGAATAGACTTCTTCAATCCTCTTGCCCGTGAGAAGAATCCGGACTTTGATCTTCAGGCAATGATACCGCCTATTGCGCGCGAAGGCGGCCTTGCTATGGTCAATAAATACAATGTTGACCCGGTGGGAATGTATCTCTGCAATACGCGCGATGCGAAAAGAATTGCAAATGCCGCAAAATATCTTGACTGGTTCTACTCTGATGAAGCAGTGGAGCTTGTATCCTGGGGTAAAGAGGGCGAGACCTATGAAGTAGTTGACGGCAAGAAAAAGTTTATTCTCGATGGTACCGGAACTCAGGTCACTTCTCTTTACGGTTTTTCAACCTACGGAATGTTCCAGAGATTTGATCCTGAGGCTGTAGCTGAAATGGAAACAGAAGAAATCTTTGAAACTCGCGAAATGGTTCTTGGTTGCACAATGCCGCATTTCAATCCTTCTTCATATGTGTCTTTTAACGATGAGGAAATGAGCATTATTGAAATGAACGCAACGGGACTTGGTTCATATGCACAGGAAATGATAACAAAGTTTATTCTTGGTCAGGAACCTCTTACAAAGTTTGATGAATTCCGCGATACTCTCTATGAGATGGGATTGGAAGACTTACTTAAAACCTATGAAAGCGCATACAGCAGAATGAAATAACTAAGCGAAAACAAAACTGCGGTCAGGCTGATTGTTACAGCCTGACCGCAAATACGTTTTATAGTTTACAGAACGAGTGACGGTGCCGTGTAAACTCTTGCGGCGTATTCGGAATCAAGGGAATAAAGACCCTTGGAATCGTTGCCGAAAAGTTCCATCTTCTTTATCATATCATCCGCGTTCTTTTCTTCCTCAAGCTGTTCTTTAACGAACCAGTCAAGGAACTGCATTGCACGGAAATCCTTTACCTCATATGCTGCGGCATAGATATCGTTGATAAGGCTTGTTACGTACTGCTCGTGCTCAAGACCGAACTTCAGCGGATCCATAAGCGTTTTCATTTCTTTGTCCGGCTTGCCCACAGCGTCAAGCTCTGCCTTTTCGCCGTTGAGCTGGAGGTATTTGAGGAAAAGCATTGCATGGTCGCGCTCCTCCTGCGCCTGAACCATATACCAGTTTGCGAAGCCGTCAAGCCCCTGCTGCTCATAGAAAATTGAAAAATCAAGATAGAGATAAGCAGAGTAAAGCTCCTTGTTAATTTGCTCGTTCATAAGCTTTGCTACGTTTGCGTTCATTATGTATTCCTCCTTAAAATAAACAGTAATCATTACTGTTTATAGTATATCACATATTTTAAAATTGTCAAGAGTTTTTTAGAAAAATTTTCCGTTTTGCAATAAGACAAATTTCATTTCCGGGAATTCACCCAGTAAATTATCAACAATCAAAAAATTATTAAAAGAAAAGGCTTGCAATTTGTGGGAGAATGTGCTAAAATAAGACCAACAGGTACGATAAGGAGGCGATAACAATGGTAAGCAAATTTTCAATGAGGGTTGGCTCGGTTAAGTTGCAACTTTTGTTATGTGCTTCTAATATTATAGAAATGTAAATAAGGAAAGTTAGTAGTTTGACGTGCAGTTCAGTTCTCTTTAGATGAGAAATTGATTTGCGCGTTTTTTGTTACTATGGGAAGGTGGGATTATGTGTCATGTGGTAAAAAATGAAATTTGAAGAGTGTTAAAGTTTGATTATTGAAAGGAGAAAAATATGAAAAAGATAATTTCTATACTTATATGTATGTGTTTGATAGGGAGTCTTCCTGTTTTTGCTTTAGGCGATAATGCGGACGATGACAATATTTATGAAGCTGTGAAATTTGATTATTGTTATTTAACTGGATTGTCGGAAATAGAATCGGATGAAATATTTGAAGAGATACAATCAAGCGACATTTTTGAAATAAAACAATATGTCGAGAACGCATATGCGGGAATAGAAGTAGGCGATTTTGAACATAATCTTTTGTTTTTACAAGATAATTATGAGGTTATCGTAGAAAATTTATCAGGAGAAAGCAAACATAAACTCGATTCGTATATTTTATATATAACACTTCAGTATTATAAGGATAGTTATACTGAACTTGCAAAAAGAGGGTATCAAGAAAGTATTATTAATAACAATATAGTTCCTGTAAATGAATCTTTGATAAATCCAGAACGCATAGAAAATGAACCAGCTCCCGCTTTTGAGGGATATGTGACGATGAGAGTTTTTTCGGATCCTAATGGAACTATAGGTGTTTCTGGGCATGCCATTAATACAGGGGCTCATTCGTGGATTGTCGTTTATAATAATTCGGGAGGAAATATTACCGTTGGAAGGATGAGCATATCAACGGGGACACAGATAGCTATAGGGACTTGGGGTAACCAATATATTAATGATGTTAATGTACTGCATAAAGGTGTGTGGTATAATCTTGAACCGTATATGGCAAAGTATGAGGACGCTTATTCTGACAATGTGTCGAAAAGTTGTGAGCTTACAGAATCGGATCTTGCAGCTTTAAATAATTATATAAATTCACATGACACATGGAGTGCAACAAACAACTGTTCTTCTTTTGCTGTGGGTGCTTGGAACACTGTAGTTGGGTGGAATCAGTTGTCCGCAGGGATTATTAACACACCAAGAAATTTAGCCAACAGTATAATTAATACTACCGTGTATACAGATGATCTAACGATGAGGTATTTTTATAGAGTACATTATTCTAATGGTTCAAGTACCCCTATAATGAGCACACGTTTTACAAGGACAGATTAAGATGATTATAAAAGAAGGTTTTATAAAGAAGTTTTTGTTATTAACTCCGTTGCTGATAGTGGTTGTGGTGGTTGTTCTGACTATAGGGTTACTGGTTGGAGGCAACTGCTATGAAGATTTAAGTTTTAATAATGTTGTTTTGGAAGATGGCGTTTTTAGAGTAAATATATCTCAGCAGTCAAGTGGAAAATCTTTTAGAAGGCATAAATATAAAATAGATGGAGAAAATTTATATTTAACTATAAGTAGCGGATTAGCGATTGGTAACACCGGAAGTGGAATCTTAGATGTTGAAGTGAAAGATGAAAAATTAAAAAATGTAAAAAAGGTATATGTAAAAAACGGAAAAGAACAGAAAATGATTTGGAAAAAGTGATAATTTTCAAATGAACAATAACGGTGCAATTGGGCACCGTTATTGTTCTGTGAATAGAAAGACGAAGAGGATCATTTACATATGAGATTAATTCTTAAAAGTTTTATATCGCCGTTACATCATCACTAAACAACGAAAATATTATCGTCCGAACATTAATCTTGTCAGAGGGTAGGTTTTGTGATATACTTTAATATGTATTGTTATATTTGATTTAGAGATAATAGATAACGAGTAAGGGATAGGTAAGATATGGCAGTTTTAAAACTGAAGGTGCCGCTCTCTCGGGATGTGGTTATCCCGTCGCATTCGGCAAATCTTCTTCTTGATTGCGCTGACGGAAACGCCGCGCTTCTTTACATATATATATTAGCACACTCCGGTGAGCTTGATATTCCTGCCGCGGAAAAGCGTCTGAAAATGAGTGCAGAGGAAATGACGCGCGTGCTCTCATCCCTTGAAGCGCGCGGTCTTATCGGTAAGACGGAGGGAATAAAAGTCCCCGAGCGCTCGGATGCTATACCGGAATATTCATCAACTGACGTTGCAGAGCATCTCGGCTCGGATAAGGATTTCAAATATCTTGTTAATTTTTGCGAAGAGTCTTTCGGTAAGCTTCTTTCGACCGTTGATTTGCAGGTGCTTTTGGGAATCTACTCGTGGCTTGGGCTTCCGGTGGATGTTATATGCCTGCTCGTAAAAAGCTGTATCGACGATATGAAAAAGCGTTACGGTCCGGGGCGCGTGCCGACGATGCGCACGGTTGAAAAGCGCGCGAAGGCATGGGTGCGCGCAGGCGTGCTTACGCTCGGCCGTGCAGAGGAATATTTGAAGGAACAGGAAAAGCTGGGCCGCGAAAAGACGAGATTTGCAGAGCTTCTCAGGATTTCTGGACGAGCTCTTTCTCCCACGGAGGAAAAATATATTTCCGAGTGGATCACCCTTGGGCTTTCGGATGAGCTTATTGAGGCGGCATATGACAAGACGGTTGTGAACACCGGCTCGCTTAAGTGGAGCTATATGCACAGAATTCTGGTGTCGTGGAGCGCGATCGGCGCAAAAACCCTCGCGGATGTAGAGAACGGGGACAAGAAGCAGGGAAAAGCAGCGGAACCTCAGGGTGCGGATGAAAGCGCGGCTATGAAGCTGCGTGAGCTTAACAGGAAGAAAAGGCAGGGGAGTGCGGTATGAGCGGAATGAAGTATGATAAAGAGATACTCGAAAACGTTTTGCACAGCTTAGAAAACGAAAAAATCCGCGCTGAGGCAGATGCAGAAGCGCGTAAGCTTAAAATTTACGGTGCAATGCCGCGCGTGGCAGAGATAGACGCCGCGCTCCGCACGACCGTGTTTGACGTAATACGTGCATCATTCGGAAAAAACGAGGATACAGCAACGCTTATCGCACGCGCAAAAGAAAAGAACCTTGCGCTTGTTGCGGAGAGGAAAAAGCTTCTTGCGGAGGCAAACATTCCGGAGAGTGCGCTCGAACCGGGATATTCGTGCGAGGTGTGCAACGATTCCGGATACACCGGCGGAGAGCTTTGTCCGTGTGTTATCACAAGATACCGCCGTGCGGTTGCCTATGAGATAAATAAGAAGCTTGTTCTTAAAAAGAGTGACTTTGCGGAGTTTGATATATCGCGCTATCCCGAAAACGGAGCGGCTCTGTCGCCCCGTGCGCAGATGCGTGAGGTGCTTGAGTTTTCACGCGATTATGCCGAGAATTTCGGCGCGGAAAGCGAAAATCTCTTCCTCACAGGCGGACCGGGGCTTGGTAAGACGTTTCTTGCTTCGTGCATTGCGCGAAGAGTTGCCGACCGTGGATTTTCTGTTGTTTTCGGCACGGCGTTCTCCGTTTTGGGAGAATATGAGGCGGTGAAGTTTGGAAGGAGCAACGAAAACACCGATATATATGAAACCTGCGATTTGCTTATTCTCGATGACGTCGGGCGCGAGATGAAAACCCCGTTTACCGTCGCGGCACTGTTCAACATTGTAAATATGCGGCTGAACGCAGACAAAAAAACAGTAATAATTTCGTCGTGTGAGGAAAATGATATTATAAAAGACTACGGTCCGGCATTTTTCTCCCGCATCAAGGGCGATTTTATAAAGCTTGAGTTTTTAGGAAATGATATGCGCAGGAATTAAATTAAGCAGGAGCAGGAATTGTGAAAAGATTTTTTTGTTTTTTAATCGTGCTTTCGGTGTTTCTTTTACTTACGGTAACTGCATTTGCCGCGCCGCCGGAGCTTGTTTCGGAATCTGCGGTGCTTATTGATGCGGAAACAGGTCAGGTGCTGTATGACAAGGAAATGCATAAGCAGATGTATCCCGCGAGTATAACAAAAATACTCACCGTTATAACGGGGCTCGAAAAGCTTTCGATGACGGAAAAAATGACGATGTCACACTACGCTGTGTTCTCGTTGCCTGTCGGCTCAAGCCACATTGCGCTTGACGAGGGGGAAGAGATAACGATGGAGCAGGCAGTTTATGCGGCGCTTCTGATGTCGGCGAACGATGCGTGCAACGGGATTGCGGAAAAGGCTGCCGGCTCAATTGAGGCATTTACGGAGATGATGAACGAAACCGCTTCCCGCGCAGGTGCGAAAAACTCAAATTTCGTCAATGCCCACGGGCTCAGTGACGATAACCATTACACAACGGCATACGATATGGCGATGATTTGCCGCTATGCGCTGAAGAATCAGACATTCCGCAAGGTGTTCAGCACATATAAATATGTTATGTCTCCCACGAACAAGCAGCCGGAAAAGCGGACATTTGTAAATCAGCACTATATGGTAAGCGTTCCGGATATGAAATATGACGGAATAATCGGAGGAAAAGCCGGGTGGACGAGCGTTTCAAAATGCACGCTCGTAACGGCGGCGGAGCGTGACGGCAGATGCCTTATTGCCGTTGTTATGAAGTGTGTGAAGGATAAAGATAAATATGCCGATACAAAGGCGTTGCTTGATTGGGGATTTGAAAATTTTAAT
>SVLF01000123.1 GCA_015068085.1 Oscillospiraceae bacterium | reverse complement strand
GTATTGATTCCGATCCGGCTGTTATCATTGGCAAAATAACTTGTGTTCCTTGCCTCTTCAATAGACAGCAGAAATACTTTGTCGGTAGTATTATTTCCGCCCTCTGTTTGATAATCCGGATTATCGTCATTGACAACTGTTGTGTCTGCGATGGCAGTTTGATCTTTGGCAGAAAAGGCGGTATTTAAAAAATTGTCGCTTGTGTAGTCAATGCCGCTGTCCCCACCAGTATTAAAAGAAGCGGCGTAGCCATTGAGCCATGAGCGCATGGTGCTTGTTTCCCATGTCACGTTCTCATTTTTATCGTGATAATTAAAAGTATCAAGGGTTTGGTCGGAAAGCAAAAACAGTTTCCTGTCCGCATTTGACAGCACATGCCATTTGATGGGCTCAATTTTGTAGTACGGACCCTGCTCATTTTTTGTAGCAGTATCGCTTTTCATCCAGCCAACACCCTGTGCGCCTTCTGTCGGCTCAGTATTTCCGAGGCTTGACTGCTGATATGTACCGAAATAAATGCTGCTTGCCTGCCCACCGCTGATATTTGCGGCAGTTCCGCTGTCCACAAGCTGTATGGCCTTTCCTGTGTCTGTTCCCGCTGCAAATGTCGTCAGCATAAAGTTCGGTATAAATGTCATAAGCATAGCCAGTGTTAAAAGCCACGCTGTTAATTTGTGAAATCGTGTTTTTGTTTTCATATTTATAACCATCCCTTTCATTGTGTTAAAGACACAAAACAATATGTAATAAAATCAAAATGCATTGCATTTTGTACCATACCTCTTCACTCTTGACTTTTCCCTCTCACCTGTCTGAATTTATTCAGACTTTGTGTCCTCCTGAAAATTGTGATTTTGCATATTGACCTTTATGTTGGATTACATCCAACATAAAGGGATATCCCTTTGCTTTCCGATAAACATATAAATTCTATGCGCAAGACCTATATAAAGGAATTTATGTCTTTATATCCCGGATCAATATCAGCTCCGGCTTGCCTATATAGTTCAGATTATATTTCGCAACCATCCTCTCCGCTTTGGCAAGCGACTCTTTATCAAAGGCGCTTTCCGGCTCGTGCGCATCAAACCCGAAGGTGACGGGTGCCTTTTCCTCTCCTGCGACCTTCCAGAAGTCCTCACGCGGATAATGCCTTTCTCCGCGAATACCTAAGAAATTTATTTCAAGCGGCACATTCATCTCCCTTGCCGCGGCGCACAGCCTGCGTGCCTCACCGCGGTAAAAATCCGCATCTCCGGTAAAGTTAAAAACATCAGGATGAGCAATGTAAGAAAAAACATTTTCACGCATCGCCGCAATCACAGAATCCGTATACGCCGCAAGCTCTTCCCTGCTGTCCGATTCCTTCACGGTATGGCGCGCACCTTCGTTTTCCGGAAATGTATAGTGCTGACCCAAAATAAGATACTCCGCGCCCCACCTCACGGCATTTTCAAGCATTTCATCAAAAAGCTCCGGATAATACTCTGACTCAAAACCCACCTTTAAATCTATTTTGTCTTTATATTTTGCGCTGAGCGATAATATCTCTTTGCAATAATCCTCCGCCTCGCAAGCAGGCACTCTGTAATGAGATTCCGTTCCGTCAGAAAAACGCAGAGGAAGGTGATCGGAAAACCCCATATGCTTTATTCCGTTTTCTATTGCCGTAATAACATATTCCTCCGCCGTTCCTGTTGCATGGCCGCATCTGCTTGTATGAGTGTGGTAATTATAGTTCACGTTCTTTCCTTCTTCTTATATAGTCTTGTCTGAAAATTATTTTATCACAAAAAACTTTTTGATTCAAGCTATTGCTGATTTATTTATAATATGATACAATAATTTCCGGAATATTCTACCGGAGGTTTTCTCTTTGAACATATCTGAAATTTTCAAAAATCGCCCGCTCGCCCTCGCTCCCATGGCAGGCGTTACGGATGCGGCGTTCCGCTCCGTTTGCCGGGATTGCGGTGCGGACATTACATATACGGAAATGGTTTCCTCCCGTGCGCTTGTCTATCAGGACAGCAAAACAGCCTCGCTTCTTATCCGAAACGAGGGGGAGAGCCCTTTCGGCGTTCAGCTTTTCGGAAACGACCCTCGCGTTATGCGCGAGGCGGCGGAGATTGCGCACGAGCGCACCGGTTGTGATTTCATAGACATAAATATGGGCTGCCCTACTCCCAAAATCGTAAATAACGGTGACGGCTCGGCACTTATGAAAAATCCCGCTCTTGCCGCGGAAATCGTGCGCGAAATAAAGCGCGGGGTAAATGTTCCCGTAACGGTGAAATTCCGCAAGGGCTGGGATGGCGGAAGCGTAAACGCCGTGGAGTTTGCAAAGTCTCTTGAGGATGCGGGCGCCGATGCTCTTGCCGTTCACGGAAGAACGCGCGTAGCAATGTATTCCGGCCGCGCAGACTGGGATATCATCCGCGAGGTTGTGTCTGCCGTCAGCATTCCCGTTCTTGCAAACGGAGATGTCTTTGAGGGCACCGATGCCGCAAAAATTCTGCGTTGGACAGGTGCGGCGGGCGTTATGGTGGGAAGGGCGGCGTTTGGCTGCCCGTGGATATTCTCGCAATGCCGCGCGGCAATTGCCGGAAAAGATATCCCTCCCCTTCCCTCACTTTCGGAGCGCCTTGAGGTTGCAGAGGCACAGATACGCAAAAGCGCGGAAAACACTTGTGAAAGAGTTGCCGCACTTGAAGCGCGACGGCATATAGCGTGGTATCTTCGCGGTGTTCGCGGCGCAAATTCATATAAAACGCGCGTGGTAAGCATCTCAACTCTTGAAGAGCTTCACCGCCTGCTCGAAGAGATAAAGCATACTTTGGGATAACCCAAGGGTAGGCGAACTCCTCTCGGCTTAAACAATAGCAGAACCGCGGCGATTGCCGCGGTTCTTTCTTTAGAACATTTTATTTATTTCTTCTACTGTCTTACGGACAAGCATCTCGCCGCCGACATGGCCGACTGTACCGCTGGAAACATATGCGCTGTAATGGCTTCCCTTTTCTGCCTTTTCGGTCGGCAGATAGCCATCACTTCCGCAACAGAGCTGAACGATAAACGTCTGCGATGCGTGGGAAAGCGCGCGAATCTGATTGCCGAAATCGAGGAAGAGCTCATACGGGTTTGTTGCAAAAACAACATCACCGATACGGACGATATGTACTTCAACCGTGCGGATATTATGATCCTGTTGATATTCATATCTCCCAAGAGTTCCTGCATGAACGTGCATTGCCGCAGTGTCCATATAATTGATGTCGCCTATATGCTCCTTGAAAAACTCACGGATTGCGCGCGCTGCCGCATCACGCTCTGCCGGAGTTACGCGGCGAAGCGGAAGCTCAAGAGTAAGTTTTTTATGAACAAGCGGACCCTCTGAGGTCTTTTCCGTAATTTCCTCAAACACATCGGAAATCTCATTCACAACGCGCTTGCCTATCTTCCACGTTCCCTTGATGTCATACATTGACGGGTCCGCACGGCGCACTGTTACGTTTTCACGGATAACGTTCGGGTCGGCAATCGGGGTTTCCGGATCCACCCAGCGGATAAGGTCACGCGGGCACTGGTCGCCGCCTGCACCGCCAAGACCGAGAACCTTGATATCCTCGCCGTATTTCTCGCGGAGAAGAATCTTCACCTTGCCCCAATAGTCAGAGGAAACATAGCTTCTCTGCTCAACAACCTGCGACGGACAAGCAATATTTGCAACAACGCCTGTGAGCTTGTCGTTCTCGTCAAAGGTATAGAGAAGCTCAATGCCGTTATCGTTGCCACCTTCAAGATGCGTGAAATTTACGGTGTTCGTATCGCCCCACATTTTTGCACTGCCGTCGTCATAGCATACGCGACGGCACATTCCGACAGCCGCACGGCCAAACTCGTTTGCAAAAGATGCAGGTTTTAAGTTCTTATATGCCTCAATGCACGCCTCTGCGACTTTGCCCGGAAGGAATTCTGCCGCCTCAATGGGTGACATAACATCGTCCGTAAGCGGAACACGGTCTATGTACTTCACTCCCTCGGGCATATATGCCTTTAGCGTTCCAAGCGTGTCGCCCACGGTCCTGTCACTTCGTCCGGCATATGAATACGAGGTGTGGGTATGGGTTGCAGCTACGATAATCGCATCTGTGTTTATTTCAGGGCATTTTTCCGAAACAATATCTCTGACATCTTTCATAAGGCTGCTGCTGACAGAAACAAGGTCTGCAGAGCAGAAGATAACATGCTCTTCTCCTGTAGCTATTGCCATTGCGGTAACACTGAGCGGAGTTTCAACATACTCTGAAACGCGCTCGTAAAACTGACCGGCAAGGCTTATCTTTTTATCCGGAGTTATATCAACTTCCGACCATCCGATTAAATATTTGTTCGACATATTAGATCATCCTTTCAATTATTCACTTAATTTATATTCTGCAATGAACTTTTCTTCATCTGCCGGCTGCACCCTGAAAAGAGCCGCATCGCCGTTTACAAGAGAAACGCTTATTCTATCCGTATTTTCGCTGACAAGTCTCTGCTTGCCGTCCTCACGGCTTACTTCATATATGTTGAAATTGCCTTTAAGCGGAATATCCGCACAAAGCTCTTTTTCAAAATCACGGTTTAAAACAAACAGATAGTCATTGCCGTAATCATCGCAAAGCTCACCGACAGAGGTTCTCTTCGGGAGATTACCGGAGAGGATTTTGCTGTCTGCAATATTATCCTCAAAATCCTTATAAATTTCGCCGTATTTGCCGTAAACCTTAACATCACTGCTGTGGTATACCGCACGGTTTGAAAGAGCCATAAGCGTGTTTCCGAGCATTTTAAATTCTTCGTGGATCTTCTTCTGCTCATCAAAGAAATCGCCCTTTGTGCCATCTGCAATAAGAACGGTCCTCTCTGTAGGATAAGGTGTCTCCGGATGAAGACCGTAGCATGTTCCCGTAACGGTATAATTCTGCAGTCCCTTTGCGCCGTAAAGCGCCCCGGCATACATCATCATACGCACCATCGGGAATGTGATTTTAACATCCGTCTTATAAACGTGGCATGACTGATAATAAAACCAGAACGGCAGATTGTATTTCCGCGCAAGGTTTCTTGCAACTGCAAGGTCAAGCCACATCGGCGAATCGTCAAGCTGCCTTTCCTCGGTATAGTCAAGCCCGGGATAAAGCCCGCAATAATTG
>SVLF01000030.1 GCA_015068085.1 Oscillospiraceae bacterium | reverse complement strand
ACAGCCCCTTTGATTTACACAGTATATATAAAAACAGGCGTAATCAGGACTTCATATAGAATAATCCACCAAGGATTATTTGCAAAATTTTTCTATGTAATTATCTATAGCATTTCTTATTATTTCAATCGATGCTTCTCTGTTGCTTACCTCATTAACTGCTGTTTTTTTATTTTCGAGATTTTTGTAAACGGTGAAAAAGTGTCTCATTTCATCAAAAATATGCTCGGGAAGCTCACCGATATCTTTATAGACATTATAATTAGGGTCACTGAATGGAATTGCAATAATCTTTTCGTCATTGCGATTATTATCTATCATTGATATAACACCGATAGGATATGCTCTGACTAAAGTCATTGGCTCTATTTGTTCAGAACATACAAGCAAAACATCAAGAGGGTCATTATCATCTCCGTAAGTACGGGGAATAAAGCCATAATTTGCGGGGTAGTGAGTGGAAGTGTGCAAAATTCTGTCAAGTATCAAATAACCTGTCTCTTTATCAAGTTCATATTTTTTCTTGCTTCCTTTTGAGATTTCAACAACACATATAAAATCTTCTGCTTGTATCCTCTTGGGTGAAATGTCGTGCCAGATATTAGACATAGTTAGTCTCCTTTTAATTGTTTTATTTATATAGCGCAAAAAGTGTTTAATGTTTTTTCTCCAATCACATGTATATTCAGGCAAATTCAAAGAAATATGATTCTCGGCGTTCCGTCAACAACGTGAAAAGTGTATCAGTGCGTTGTAAGGCTTAAAACGACACATACTAAAATGCCGATTAGAAGAAGAATGCGACCTACTTTTTGTCCGAAGAGGAAAAAGTCACTCGGTTCACCGCCTGTAACATCAAGACCGTGTTCGAGAAAGAAGAAGAGGCGCGGAAATGCAAGGTCAAGTGCGAGAAACAGCGAAAGAATAAACATCATAATAAGCAACGTAGTGTTTCCGCGTATTCCGTGAGTTCCGTTTATTGTCCAGTCGACAAGCTTTGCATTTGTCGGGAAGAGCTCGTCTGTGGTGGGCATCTCAAAAAAATCTGATGTTGTGCTTACGGAAAAATGCATATCAAGTTTTTTGTTTTCATCCATAAGCATAACTGGATCGATGGAGATTGTTTCACCCTTGAAAACCAAAGCTCCGCTCTCAACGATTTCAATGTTCCAATTAGGCGAGGAGGAAATCGGACTGTATAAAAGCTTATAAGACTTGACAGTATCGTTTACCTTGAAGCTGATTTGTGTGGTAAAGCCTTCCTCTCTCGTTATATGCATTTCATAATCGGCAAACGCGTCGCTTCCGCGAAATGTTTTGGACAGACCATCCTCCAGGCGATAGAGAAAGGCATCGTTATGCCACTCGCCGGGACGTGAAAAGGCATAAAGATAAAAGAAGAAGAGGATAACTACAGCGAGAACCCCGGCTATTGTAAGTTTTTTCTTATGTTCTGAGAAAAAATGAGCCACAGAAAAACCCCCTTTGTTATATTTTCAGTATAGCATAAATGAAAGATAAAGACAAGGAAAACGTATATGTTTCCGGCTTGTTTTATATAAGACATTGCGCTCTGTATTTTGATGGGGAGAGACCGTATTTTTTTGAAAAGCATCTTGAAAAATAGAACTGGTCCACAAATCCAAGGCTGTCGCTTATTTCTTTTACAGATAATGCCGTGCAGCGTAGTTTAACTTCTGCGCTGAGAAGAACGCGGTCTCTTATGTATTTTCCTATCGGAACTCCGGTCTCATTGCGGAAAACCTTGCGTATTTTAGCCGCAGAAACGAGCAGATGCTTTGCTATTACTTCTGTTGTGAGCGAAAAACTTAGATTGTTATCAATATAATCCATAACGTCGGAAACAAAGGCAGAGTGCTTTTGGATGTCGGCGTTGTCTATTTCTTCTGAGCAACGCGAAAGAATCTGATACAGATATGACTTTGTTTCAAAGAGCTTGTCAAGTGTTTTCTGCTTAATAAGTGAGTTCATTGCCGAAACGGTGGCTTCATCGCTGAATTCGATATGGTGTGAAAGTCGCTCCAACAGATCGTACCCATTGGGCGTGGGAACGGATATGTGGAAAAAGTCAAACGTGACGCTGTGTGCACATTCGCAGGAAAACGGCAGTCCGGCAGGGATTACGTAAACGTATCCTGCGCGCATATTCACGCTGCCCTCGGGAAATGTAAGCTTTCCCGAACCTTCCGACACTATATAAACGCGCGAAAAGGGAGAACTTATGTTTTTTGCATGCCATTCCTTCCCGACGCAGGAATGCTCAGCGTGCAGAATGTGCAGGTTTATGTTCAGGAGATTCGAGTTGATAAAAAACGACATAGGGCATTCCTCCACGATTTTTTTGCTTCGAATGTAAATTTAACAGATATCATAAAATCCATATTCAATCTCAAATAATGCATTGTATTATGCAGACCGGAATGGTAGTATGAAGAAAATTGAAACGGAGGTCTTGAAACAATGAAAAAAGCGTATTTTTATATCGACGATGTTATCTGGTGTCTGCGGGATGTCACCCAAAAAAGACCGGCTTCGCTGTTTGATGATCCGTTTTTCAGCATGCTGAAAAACGCTCACGATGAGTACGGAATGACGGTTCAGCTTAATCTGTTTTACAGAACAGACTTTTTTTACGGAAGTCGTGAGTTCACTTTGAAAGATGTCACGGATGCGTATAGGTCAGAGTTTGATGAGGCATCGGACTGGCTTAAGTTCGGTTTTCACGCAAAACAGGAGTACCCTGCATTCCCGTATGTAAATGCAGAATATGAGGATGTAAAGATGGATTGCGATGCCATTTTCGGAGAGGTGCGCCGGTTCGCGGGAGATAAGTCCATTTCGTATGTCGTTGTACCGCATGTTCTTCCAATAAGCAAAGAGGGAGTGCGTGCTCTTTGCGATTGCGGTGTAAAACTTGTTAATGCAAGTGCGGGGGATGCCTTTGAGTTCGAGGAAGAACCGGATGTGCTTCCGGTATGGTATAAGATGCGGCTTCTGCATAACAGAAAGCCGGAAACAAAGCTTTATCGTAAGAAAACGCGAATGATAGAGCATCAGACAACCATCTGCGCGTACAATCATCTTGACCTGGAAACATATGCAACTGTCAGATATAAGCTTGCAGGAATCAGGGATAAGGAATTTGACATTTACTATAAGGGGCTTTGTAATGGTCCTTGTCTAAATCTTTACGGGCTTTCGGAACTTGAGGACGAGTATGCACCTCTTATCGGAAAAGACTATATCGGTTCCGGTCTCCATGAGCAGTATTTTTATCCTGATTATTTTGCATATCAGCCGGAGTATGCCGACAAGATCTATAAAATGTGTGAAATACTCAAAAGAAACGGATACGAGTTTATAACCGGTGATGATATGATAGAAGCCATTGCTGAATAGTAATATCACTGATTTTGAGTTCATTATAGCATACAGTAATTTGAATAACAAGAAAAAAGAGAAGGAAAGATGAAAAATGGGTTATGATTCCGAACTTGCATATGATTATTTTGACAGAAAAAATATAGGAATTATCGGTTGCGGAGTGAGGGCAAGAAGCCTTATGGCCACCCTGCGGAGGATGAATATGAACGTTAAGATTGTTGCGTTGCACGATATTGACGCTCCGCGGGCGCTGCGTGACCTTGCTGCTGACGGCGAGGATGTGAGTGAAATCCGTGTGTGGGATGATGCAGACGATATGCTGGACAACGGTGGGCTTGACGGCGTTTTGATTGCAACGAGAAGTGAAGAACACGTTTACTTCGCAAAAAAAGTGCTTGCACGCAATATTCCGATGGTTCTGGAGAAACCGATTACATATCTTGAGGACGAGCTTTGCGAACTCCGCGAGGCATATGAAAAGTCGGAAAAGAAAGTTATTATTTCATTTCCGCTCCGCGAAACGCCGATGCTAAATCTCGTCAAAGAGATTATAGATAGCGGAAGGATAGGTACTCCCGAGCACATTCAGGCGTTTAACTATGTGCCTTATGGCGGTGTTTATTTCCATAACTGGTACTGTAAAACAGGTCCTGCCGGATTGTTTTTTGAAAAGTCAACCCATGATTTTGACTGGATAAACCGCATAGCAGGCGTAAAGCCGCAGGAACTTGTGGTAATGACATCGCAGCAGGTATTTGGCGGTGACATGCCGGACGGAAAGCTTTGCCGGACGTGTGAGCGTCAGCTTAACTGTATGGAAAGCCCGTTTATGCAAAGGAATTTCATACACGACAATCCAAAAGGAGACACCTGCGCTTTTACCAAGGAGATAAAGACATACGACTCTGCAAGTGTCCTCATACGTTATGAAAGTGGAATGCACGCAAACTATGTTGAGAATCATTTCGTAAGAAAAGGCGCAGGTGCACGTGGTGGCAGAATAAGCGGATATTCCGGAACCCTTGATTTTGACTGGTACAAAAAGGAAGTAAATGTTTTCAGGCATCATTCACGTGTTTCTGAAACATACAGAGTTGATCATGATATGGGGCATTTTAACGGTGATGAAAGCCTTATGTTTGACTTTGTGAAGCTGATGCACGGCATAAACGACACAACGGCAACTATGGAGGCAGGTTTTGTAAGCACGCTTATGTGTATGGCAGCAAGAAAAAGTATAGAAACAAAAGGCTTCGTTCCGGTTATCTGGGCCGATGGGAAACATTTGTAAATATTTGATATACAAAACGGCAAGCGCGTCAGATGGGTGCGCTTGCCGTTGAACTTTGAAGAGATCTGTATTCGCTCGGTGACATATTCTGAATTGAAGAGAAGGCTTTGGAAAATGCGAAGCTGTCTGAATATCCTACGGCAGCTGCCACTGCCGATACCGTCAAGTCTGTTTCCTTAAGAAGCTTTTTTGCCTGATTTATGCGATATTCAGTGATGAAGGCCTTCGGCGATTTCCCGAAGGCTTCTTTAAATATCCGATAGAGGTACGGCTGGCTTACGCCGAGAAGCTCCGTGAGTTTTGATACCGTTATGCTGTTATAGTGGGTTTTGATGTAATTTACGGAAAAATCAATGTAGCTCTGCGCGGCGGGAAGATTCGGAGAGACGTAATTTTGTTCGTTTAAGTGATGCTTAAAAACAGAGAAAAAAAGCTCAAGCATTCTTCCGTCGCTGATTGTTGCTCTGTTTTCCGTAATAACAAGCTCTTTTATATACTGCAGCTCTGCGGGAGAGGTGTGGTTGAAAATTTTTGTTTTGCTGTCGGCTCCGTAATACGGAAGGAGCTCATTGAAACGGGAATCGGCGCTTGTAAACCACAGAAGCTCCGGTGGGTTGGATTTGTCCGGATAAACATTTTCGGCAACATTCGGCGTAAAAAGAAAACCCTGCCCTGCAGAAATGGGATGTCCGTTATACGTTGCTTTTCCCGATAAAACATAACCTACGAGGTGCGTCTCGTTTTTTCGGGCAACAAAGGTTGTGCCGATTATATCGGAAGAATAGCCGATAAGATGCATTTTTAGAGTTGGTATCTTGCCTATTGAATAAACCCTGTATCGCATATTTTTCACCTCGGGTTATGATTATAACATCTGAGGTTATTATTTGTCAATGGACAAAACAACAGCGATGAGAGTATAATTAACAGCAGTGTGCATGCATAGATTGCATGCGAACTGATTTTGAGGAAGTGTTGAATATGGGGAAAGGATTTTTAAAGAAAAGCAGACCGGATTATAAATGGGTTATTGCGGCAATGTGTATCCTGATATTATTTGCAGGTCTCGGCTTTTGCTCCTCTGCCAAAAATCTGTATATCAAACCGATAACGGAGGCATTTGGTTTTCCCAGCAGCTTGTTCACGATAAATGACAGCATCAGATATGTGACGGTTTCTTTTGTAACCGTATTTTTTCATAAGCTTGTGAAAAAATTCGGTACAAGGAAGCTGATATGCGCGGGACTCATATGTTACATAATATATGCAGTGATCAATATTTTTGCGGAGACTATTCCTCTCTTTTATCTCGGCGGAGTTTTTCTCGGAATTGGTGTTGCATTGTCTTCAACAACAATGATAAGCGTTGTGATAAATAAATGGTTTGTGAAAAATAAGGGAACGGTTCTTGGCGTTGTGCTTTCTTCAAATGCCATCGGAGCCACCGTTGCGGCGTTTGCGGCGGCAAGGCTTATGAGCGGAGAAGGGAATGTGTTCGGGTATCGTAATGCGTACTTTCTGACAGCCGCAGTGTTGCTTGTGGTTATGGTCGTATTCCTTGTGTTTTACAGAGAAAAGCCGGAGGAGACATCCAGAGAGGAAAACGTTACAGAAGAAAAGAAAAATCGGGAATTAACGGAGCATGGACACGGGGAGTTTTTCAAAAGCCCTTGGTTTTATGTTGTCATTGGATGCCTTTTTGCCTATGCGGTGTCGGGAATAAACGGAGCGGTTATTCCGCATCTGGAGTATATTGGTTTTGATAAGGAGTTTGTCACCGCTTCATTCAGTATTTCTACATTTGCGCTTGCGATAAGTAAGCTGCTTGTCGGTTTTATTTATGACCGCTTCGGAATAAAAGCGGCAGTTAATACCTGCCTTATTTCGTCTTTTGCGGCAAAAGGGCTGCTGATTATTATTACAGCAACAGAGCTGGGCAAGGTTCTCGTAATCTCCCACAGTCTCTTAAATGCTCTTGCAACACCGCTTGAAACGGTTATGCTTCCGATATTGGCACTTGACCTGTTTGGAGAAAAAAGCTTTGCGGAATCGCTTGCGATAACAAGTACGGTGCTCACGGTCGGTCAGGCGTTGAACGCACCGCTGGCGCATCTTCCGTATGATCTTACCGGCAGTTACTCGTTATCCTTTTGGATTTCGACGGTAGTGGCGGCAATAACATTAGTTTTGATCAATGTTGCTGTTGCATCATTGAAACGTAAGGAAAAGACATTGGTGAAATAAGCCTATATAAAAGGAGAGGTAGTTATGTTTAAATGCGGATTTTATGAAAGGGAAATAACGCCGCCGCTCGGATGCCATCTTTCGGGATACGGCAATATCAGACCAGCTGTTGACGTAAAGGACCGTCTTTATGCACGCGCGTTTGTGGTTTCCGACGGCAAAGAAACCGTTGCGATGATTGCGATTGATGCACTTCGCACACATCGTAAAATCAGGGATGCAATTGCTGCGCGAGTCAGCGAATTTACGGGAATACCCGAGAAAAATGTTCTTGTAGCGGCGACTCATTCTCACACGGGAATACCGGATCCGGATTTTGACAATCATCCGGAGATGGGAGAGAGACAGAAGTATTATTTCAACGTGTTTGCAGATATTATTGCAGACTGCGCAATTCTTGCATACAAGAGAATGCAGGAGAGTGAAATGACCTTCGGTATCGGAAATGTTGAAGGGATATCCTTCTGCCGTGACTACATAATGAAAAATTCAACACCGCTGACGAATCCGGGAAGACTTAACCCTGATATTATCGGGCCTGCATCGGAAACCGACAACGAGCTTCCTGTACTTTTTGTAAAGTCCGCAAAGGGAGAAAACCTCGGTGCGATTGTCTCTTTTGCTTGCCATCTTGATTGCGTTGGGGGGCTTGAGTTTTCCGGTGACTTCGCATCTGAGCTTTCAAAGCAGATGAAAAAGGTTTACGGAGAAGACTTCGTTACAGTATTCTTCATGGGAACTGCAGGTGATATAAACCATTTCAACGTAAAGGTTGAAAAGGATGCTCCGGACCATTACAGAATGATGGGAAGAAAAATTGCAGGAGAAGCGATAAAGACGATATCCTTTGCTGAGCCGATTGCCGAAGGAAATCTGATTTGCCGCTTTGAAACCATACAGATTAAAAGAAGAGAAGTAAGCGAAGAAGAGTTTGAGCACGCAAAGCATGTTGTTGAAACCGTAACAGTGGATCCATATGCAAAAATGGGGGCAACTGCGGAAAAAGGAAACGCATATCACCTTATGATGGCCCGCAAGCTTCTTGATGTTATGGCAGTAGTTCCTGAAATAAATGATGTTCCGCTCCATTATATCAGAATAGGCGACCTTGAGGTTTTCGGCTTTCCGAGTGAGGTGTATTGTTACTTCGGGCGCGATGTAAAGGCGAGATGCGGAAATAAAAAGCGCATAGTCCTATCCTATTGCAACGGACTTTTTGGATATATTCCGACAAGAGACCTTTTTTATGACACAATCTATGAATCTGCGCCCGGCAGCAACAGACTCTGCTCAGATGCGGGCTATATGATGGTTGACACACTTCTTGAAATGAGAGAAGAATAAAGAAAAGGGCAACAAAAATCACCTGCGGATTTCCGCAGGTGATTTTAATGTACATATTAGTCGTTAACGTAGGGAAGAAGCGCAATGTGACGTGCACGCTTGATAGCTTCTGTAACCTGACGCTGATGAGCAGCGCAAACGCCTGTCATACGGCGCGGAAGAATCTTGCCGCGCTCGGATGTGAATCTGCGAAGACGTGCTGCATCCTTGTAATCAATGAAGCTTACCTTATCAGCGCAGAACGGGCAAACCTTCTTGCGCTTACGGTTCTTAAGGTTTCTATCCATTTAAGGGTCCTCCTTTATTCAAAAATTAGAATGGAAGTTCGCCGTCGTCACCGACAAGCTCTTCAAAATCAGAGCCGGATGAGACAGCGTTGAGTCCGACGTTCGACGGAGCGGGCGGCTCACCGAACGGAGAGAAAGCAGCTGCACCGGATGCGCCGTCACGCTTTGATTCAGCGAAGAAGCATTCGTCTGCAACAACCTCTGTGGCCGTGCGATTGTTACCGTCGCGGTCTTTATAGTTACGGACCTGAAGTCTGCCGCTTACAGCGACAAGCTGACCCTTTGAGAACCACTTTGATACGAATTCAGCAGTATTGCGCCATGCAACGATGTTGACGAAATCAGCAGTCTGCTGCTGAGAATCGTCACGGCGGGAATAGCCGCGGTCAACAGCGAGCGTAAAGGACGCTACCGGAATATCGGACTGTGTGTGGCGAAGCTCGGGGTCGCGGGTAAGTCTACCCATGAGAATAACTTTGTTAAGCACGGGAAGTTACCTCCTTAAGCGATTTCATCTTTGCAGATGATGAGAGAGCGCATAATGCCTTCAGTGATTTTGAAGACACGGTCAAGCTCTGCCGGGAAGGACGGAACGCACTCAAAATCGAAGAGAACATAGTAGCCTTCGTTCATGTCGTTGATCGGATACGCGAATCTGCGCTTACCCCATTCGTCGACATTGACAAGAGTGCCGTTCTTCTCAACGAGAGTCTTGAACTTTGCAACAAGCTCTGCGATAGCCTCTTCGCCGAGTTCACAGTTGATGATAAAAACTGTTTCGTACTTTGCGGAAACCTTTGCCATTGTAAAACACCTCCTTCTGGACTTATGGCCCCCGTATGTATTCGGGAGCAAGGATAGAGCAATGCACGACGCGTGCAAAACTCTGCAAAATAATATTATACACAATTTTTTAAAAAAGTCAACCAAAATTTTCATTTAACTTGAAATTTCTATATGTCTTTGCTATAATTAATTAAAACAAAATATATTAATGTTTGGAGGATAACCATGAAAAAAACCTCTTATCTTGCGCGCTGTTCGCTTATTGCGGCGGCGTATGCCGTACTTACCCTTGCGTTTCCCGCGCTGTCCTACGGACCTGTTCAGGTGCGTGTAAGTGAAGCACTCTGTATCCTGCCGTTTTTTATGCCGGAGGCTGTGTGGGGGCTGACCGTAGGTTGCCTTGTCGCAAACCTCGTTGGAGTTACTATGGGAGTTACGCTTCCGTGGGACGTCCTCATCGGAACGCTTGCAACTTTTATTTCTGTTGTTCTTACACGCAAAATACGTATAAAGTGGCTTGTTCCGTTGCCGACGGTAATATCAAACGCCGTCCTTGTCGGAATTATGCTTACATATATAATACTACCATCGTCGGAAACAGTGCCGCTGTGGTATAACATTATGACCGTTGGAGCCGGAGAGGTTATCGCGTGCTACGGTCTCGGTATTCCGCTCTTTTCGGTTATGGAAAAAGTGTTTGGGAGGAAAAAATAAATGAAGGTAAAGAAGGCTGTTATCCCTGCTGCGGGATTCGGAACAAGAATGCTTCCGGCGGCGAAATCCGTGCCAAAGGAAATGATATGTATTGCGGGCAAGCCGGCAATACATTATATAGTTAAGGAAGCGGTCGATTCCGGTATTGAAGATATTCTTATCATTACAAGCCGCGGCAAAAGCGCAATTGAGGATTATTTTGACTACTCACCCGAGCTTGAGTACCGTCTTGAAAAATCCGGAAAGACGGAGCTTCGCCGTGAGCTGCGTGCGATCGCCGATATGGCAAATATCACGTTTATCCGTCAGAAGGAGCTTCGTGGGCTCGGCCATGCCGTAATGCACGCTCGCGGATTTACCGGTGACGAGCCGTTTGCCGTGCTTTTGGGCGATGATATTATGCGAAGTGATGTTCCGGTAACAAAACAGCTTGCGGACAATGCGGAGAAGTATGGCTGCAGCTGTGTCGGAGTAAAATATGTTGAGACCTCGGAAATTTCAAAGTATTGCACGTTGGGGGTAAAGCCGGTTGAAGAGCGATTGTTTGATGTAAATCAGCTTATTGAAAAGCCGACACCGGATAAGCTTCTCTCAAATTATGCGATACTCGGCAGATATGTGCTGACAAGCGGAATATATGAATTGCTTGAGAAAGCGCAGCCGGGCTTTG
This sequence comes from Oscillospiraceae bacterium, assembly GCA_015068085.1. GTDB lineage: Bacteria > Bacillota > Clostridia > Oscillospirales > JAAYXM01 > SIG480. Next base: position 21,880 of record SVLF01000030.1, on the reverse strand, counting down.
GCGGTGAAATTCAGCTTACCGATGCCCTGAACCTTCTTTGCAGGAAGGAACGTATGCTCGCTCTTGATTTTGAAGGAGAGCGCTTTGACTCCGGAAATATCTGTGGATATATGGAAGCATCCATTCAGCTTGCACTTGCGAATCCGGAGATTTCCGAATGGCTTAAAAATTATATGAAAGGTTTGTCTCTCTGATAATGAAAAAACTTATTTGCTTACTTCTTTCTTTTTGTCTCTCGCTCTCTCTCTGCGCTTGTACGGAAAAAGCACCGCAGAAAAAAGATGAGGAAGAGTTTCGTATAGTTACGTCGTTTTATCCGGTATATGTTACCACGCTCAATCTTGTTGAAGGCGCGGAGGGTGTTTCGATGGTAAACCTTATCGACCCGGATATCGGATGCTTGCATAATTACCAGCTTACACCGGATGATATTAAAAAAATGACCGGGGCGGACTTGTTTATCGCAAGCGGTATGGGAATGGAAAGCTTTGTCGGAAAAACGTCAATGGGTATTCCAAGGCTTGAGACGCTGGAGTGCGGCGAGGACGTTCCCAATATAATCGGTGATGAGGATGAGATTCAGAATTCACATTACTGGATGGATATTGAAAACACGATAAATCAGTGCGAAAAGATAAAGCGAACGCTTATACGTCTTGATCCGATAAACAGCGCAGTATATGAAAAAAATGCCGCCGAATATACAGAAAAGCTTAATTTGCTTCTTGCAGAAGCAAAAGCGCGTGCGGAGGGCTTTGGTGACGGGAGTGTTACCGTGTATCACGATTCGCTTGAGTATTTCACAAAAGAGCTTGGTATAGGTTACGTCACAATTCCGTCCGATGCGGATTTGGACGAATATTTTGCCGTGCCGGGTGCTGCGCAGTTTTCACATTTGCTTGTTCAGAAAAGCCTTTTTGACAGCGATGCGGTTCGTGAAATCTGCAAGGTTACAGGCTGCACTCCGGTAAGCATAGACACCCTTACCTCAGGTGCTGAGGATGGCAACGACAAGGATGCATATATAAACGCAGTACGTCACAACCTTGATGTAATCGAACAGGTGTTGGGATAAAAACTTTGTTTTCTCAAAGGGAACTTCTTGCAGTTCCCTTTGCAATCCTTCCACGCTTTTGCCGCTGCCCGCGCACCGGATAAATTAAGCGCTCATCACGAAGGCTTCCGCTAATGGCAAAACTTCATTTTGCACGCGAAGCCTTCGCCGTGATTTCGCTGTAATTTATATCCGCTTGGCGCGAAAGGCGGCATTTCTGTACCGGTAAGCGGATGTTTTGAAAACACCGGTGTTCGTTTGTTCGGCTTTTGGTGCGGTGGTATTGACATTGAAAAGCATCATATGCTATAATTCAAATGCTTGGTAACAAGCAGAGGCAACCATTAAACGGTAGGCGGTTCAATCTTGCCCTCGAAAGGGGGCGTTGCCAATGGAGTACATAACTTTAATTTTAATTATTGTTTTTTATACTGTCATTGCAATAAAAAAGAAATAACCGCCCGATCGTCCAAAATCAGCGGTTATTCTTTATAACACTATTTTGAGGGCGAACCGTCTATCGGTTGCCTTTTTATATTTTTATTATATACGACGTGATGCTAATTGTCAAGAAAAAGTTGACACTGACATCATAGAAAATATTTGTTGTATTTCTCCGTATTTGGTGGTATAATAATACTGCTACATGAAATCAAAATTTAATATGCGAAAGCACATATTTTTTGCTATGGGGGTATAATACCCTTTTATTTGCGTACCGTTACATATGAATTTTGCAAAAAATGCAAATTCCACGAGTAGCGGTATGTAAATATGTGTATTTCGCCCTATTTTGATTTTGTGTAGCAACAAATCGGAGTTTGCATTTTTCGGTGTGCAGCTTCGATAGTTGCACACCTTTTTTAATTTACGGAAATGCGAAAGGAGTTAAATATCATTTTCACATTAAAGTGTGGGCAAAAAATATGGTATGAAAAGGAGCATTAATATGTATTGTAAAAAATGCGGAAAGGAAATTCCGGACGGCACACAGTTTTGTAACGAGTGCAGTAGCAACTCAAAAGAGCCTATGCAATATGTGAGTATCGCATTAGCGGTATTGGGGGTAATTTTGCCATTTCTTAAATGGCTTGAAGTGCCTGTGGCAAAAGGCTTGTACTCTATGTTTGGTATGGGCGAAGAAACGCCGACATTTTCTCTGTTCGGTTACATCTTTGCAGGAAGCCAGTATCAAAGCGACACAATTTATGCCGTAATGATAGGGATTGCATTGATAGCCTTGATAGGTATTATTTTTAATGCTATTTACATAATAAAAGCTTTAAAAAATAAGTCCAAACTTTATAAATACGGCACAATTGGAGCAATAATTTCAATGATAATGTCAATTTTATTTATCGTAATTGTCGGTTTGTCGGCTGCGATTTTTAAGATTATGAAATTAACTGTTATGCCGTACATAATGTTTGCGGTATCAATAGGAAATATTATTATTATCAAGAAATTAAAAAAGAAAGCACAATAGGAGGATTTACAAATGTTTAAAAACAAAAAGTCACGTACAGTTTTAATAGTCCTCGCAGTAATGCTTGCATTAAGTGTCACCGCATTCGGAAAAACAGTAAGCGAAAACGCAAAGCTCTTTTACAATAATATAAAAATCTATATAGACGGTGCTGAAATTGTACCCAAAGATGCAGTTGGAAATGTAGTTGAGCCGTTTATAATCAACGGAACTACATATTTGCCCGTTCGTGCAATTTCAAATGCATTGGGCAAGGATGTAGAATGGGACGGAGCAACGCAGAGCGTTTATATCGGAAAGAAAGACCAGACAAAGCCGGATAATTATTTGGATAGAATACAGTATAATGATTTTGTTAAAGCTAATCTATTTAATGCATTATACAGAATTGATGGAAGTATAACGGATTATTTGAACGAAACATATACAAATGGAATGTTGTTTTTTACGTCTAAGCCTAATAGTTCTCTTCCTTGTTATATAGAAGATGATAGAGACAAAGCGCAGGTAAAAATATCTTACCCGTTGAATAGTTTATACAAAAAAATGTCAGGAAAAGTTGTTTTGCCTAAAATAATTAATAGCATTGGTCTTGATGCTTCTGAAAAATATAACGAAGGCGATTGTGAAGTAAATGTACTGTTTTATGCCGATGATAGGTTGATTAAAGAAGTAAAAGCGGTAACAACTACTATGCCTTTTGATTTTGATTTAGATATATCAGGCGTTAATTCTTTGACTATCAAAATAAAAGAGTGTAGTTATGCGAGAAATACATACATTGCTCTCACGGATTTAGCATTGTATAAATAGTACACTAACAAAATTCAAGCGCGGTTGAACCCAAGCTCAACCGCGCTTCATCTTTTATAATATAGATATAACAAAAATATTGTTAAAAAAACTCACATTCCGGGATAAAAAGCCGCCTTAAGCGCCAAGCGGCTATAAATTACAGCGAAATTATGCATGCGGGGATGCGCGGAAAACGCAGTTTTCCAATTAGCATCGACGGCATAATGAGCGCGATAATTTATCCGGTGCGCGTACAGCGGCAAAGGCGTGGGGTTCCAAAGGGGTTCGCAAGAGAACCCCTTTGAGAGGGCGGACAGTAGGGGATGCCTGTCCCTACAAGAGATCCCGCCTGAAGGCGCTCTCGTTGTCACTCGAGTTCGACTGCGGGCTTTCGCCCTCCGCTCAGGATGACATTTGGGATGAAGTGTCAGAATATCACGAAAATTGAAGTTTCAGGACGACACGAGAGGTGGTAAAGACGCTCTGCTTTTGTGCAAAATCTATAAAAATAAAAATAAAATTCTGCGGAATATTAGCTATTCCGCAGAATTTTTGTTATTTTCATAATGTAAAGTTGACAAGGTTGCATATTTAGTGATAAAATGATATTCTCAATTATAATGCGGTAATGTGCCCCATTGTGAGTTTATTTTACCTCATTTATTTGAAAAAAACAATAGTTTAAAGCAAAAAAATATCAACTTACCCGCGTGTTTCATTTGCGGTTCCGGTGTGAGCTGTCAAGTGTGCGGAAAAAAGAGATTTCGCCGCAGAAGCGGCACAAATACAGGAGAAGGCGGAGAATCGTCTTTTCCGAGTTCAACAGGAGAGTGAAAGCCGAATGAAGGACATTATGTACGGAAGAACCCAGAGAAAAAGCTTCGCGCATATCGATGAGATTTTAGAGATGCCGAATCTTCTTGAGGTTCAGAAAAAGTCTTACGAGTGGTTCCTTGAGACGGGGCTCCGCGAGGTATTGCAGGATGCCGGCACCGTCGAGGACTATTCGGGCAATCTCGAGCTGTCGTTTATTGATTATACGCTCGATGACAAGTGCAAGTACAGCGTAGATGAGTGCAAGGAGCGCGATACGACATATGCAGCGCCCCTCCGTGTGAAGGTAAGACTTCGCAACAAAGAAACAGAGGAGATAAAAGAACAGGAAATCTTTATGGGTGATTTCCCCGTTATGACAGATACGGGTACTTTTGTCATTAACGGTGCAGAGCGTGTTATCGTATCACAGATTGTCCGTTCTCCGGGCATGTATTTCGATGCGAAGATGGATAAGGCGGACAGCGCGATTTACAGCGCAACCATCATTCCTTACCGCGGTGCATGGCTTGAGTACGAAACTGACCTTAACGATATTTTCAGCATAAGAATCGACAAGAACAGAAAGCTTCCGGTTACGGCACTTATCCGTTCGCTCGGTCTTGTCACGGACACACAGATAAAAGAGGTGTTCGGTGAGGATGACAGAATCGTTCAGACTCTTGACAAGGACACTTGCAAGACGGAAGAGGATGCGCTTATCGAAATCTACAAGCGTCTCCGTCCGGGTGAACCGCCGACAATCGACGGCGCAAGAACTCTTATCAACAACCTTTTCTTTGATGAGAGACGTTACGACCTTTCTGCAGTAGGCAGATATAAATATAATAAGAAGATGAACATCGGACGCCGCATTGCAAACAAGACCCTTGCCGAGACTGTTGTTTGCCCGCGTACAGGTGAAATCCTTGCGGAAGCAGGCGAAATCCTTTCCCGCGAAAAGGCTGAGGAAATCGCACGCCGCGGTGTCAATACCGTTATTCTTAATGTGAACGACCGCAATGTCAAGGTATTTGGCAACGGAATGGTCAATATCAACGACTTTGTTGACTTTGATGCAAAGGAAGAGCTTGGCATAACCGAAATGGTTCGCTTTACCGTTCTTTCCGAGCTTCTTGATGCATATGAGGGAGACGAGCTCAAGGCTCAGATTACAGAGAGACTCGGCGACCTTATTCCGAAGCACATTACGGTTGACGATATCTTTGCGTCTATCAACTACTTAAACGGTCTTGCATCGGGCATTGGTGTAACGGATGATATCGACCACCTCGGAAACCGCCGTCTCCGCAGCGTCGGTGAGCTTTTGCAGAACCAGTTCAGAATTGGTTTTTCACGTATGGAGCGCGGTATCCGCGAGCGTATGACGATTCAGGATCTTGATATTGTTACACCGCAGTCCCTTATAAACATCCGTCCGGTAACTGCAGCGATAAAGGAGTTCTTCGGCTCCTCACCGCTTTCGCAGTTTATGGATCAGAACAACCCGCTTGCAGAGCTTACTCACAAGCGCCGTATGTCTGCGCTCGGTCCGGGCGGTCTCTCGCGTGACCGCGCAAGCTTCGAGGTCAGAGACGTTCACCACAGCCACTACGGACGTATGTGTCCGATTGAAACTCCGGAAGGTCCGAACATCGGTCTTATTTCCTATCTTGCAAGCTTTGCACGTATAAATGACTTCGGCTTTATCGAAGCACCGTATCGCAAGATTGACAAAGAGACAGGTAAGATAACCGATGAGGTTGTATATATGATGGCAGATGCCGAGGATGAGTTTATCATCGCTCAGGCAAACGAGCCGCTTGACGAAGAAGGAAGAATCGCAAAGGCACGTGTAACCTGCCGTATCCGCGATGAAATCGTAGAAGTCCCGCGTGAGCGCGTTGACTATATCGACGTTTCACCGAAGATGATGGTTTCCGTTGCTACTGCAATGATCCCGTTCCTTGAAAACGACGACGCAAACCGTGCGCTCATGGGTGCAAACATGCAGAAGCAGGCTGTTCCGCTTCTCGTTACGGAAGCACCTATCGTTGCTACGGGTATTGAGCACAAGGTTGCGGTTGACTCCGGCGTCTGTGCTGTTGCAGAGGATGACGGTGTTGTTACACGCGTAGAGGCTAACAGCATCACGGTAAAATATGATAACGGTGAGGTAAAGACTCACAAGCTTACTAAATTTATGCGTTCCAACCAGGGCACCTGCGTAAACCAGCGCCCGATAGTATTCGCCGGCGATAAGGTACGCAAGGGCGACGTTATTGCAGACGGTCCGTCAACGGCAGAGGGCGAAATTGCGCTCGGCAGAAACGTTCTCATCGGCTTTATGACGTGGGAAGGCTACAACTACGAAGACGCTGTTCTCCTTAATGAGCGCCTTGTAAAAGAAGATATTTACTCTTCAATTCACATAGAAGAATACGAAACAGAAGCACGCGATACAAAGCTTGGCTGCGAGGAAATCACACGTGATATCCCGAACGTCGGTGACGATGCTCTCCGCGACCTTGACGAGCGCGGTATCATCCGCATCGGCGCAGAGGTTCGCCCCGGAGATATTCTCGTAGGTAAGGTTACACCTAAGGGTGAAACTGAGCTTACCGCCGAGGAAAGACTTCTCCGTGCAATCTTCGGCGAGAAAGCACGTGAGGTCCGTGATACATCCCTCCGTGTTCCGCACGGCGAAAGCGGTATCATTGTTGACGTTAAGGTATTTACCCGTGCAAACGGCGATGAGATGAATCCCGGTGTTAATATGGTTGTCCGCTGCTACATCGCACGTAAGAGAAAAATCTCCGTCGGTGATAAGATGGCAGGACGTCACGGTAACAAGGGTGTTGTTTCACGCATTCTTCCGCAGGAGGATATGCCGTTCCTTCCGGACGGTACTCCGCTTGATATAGTTCTTAACCCGCTCGGTGTTCCGTCCCGAATGAATATCGGTCAGGTTCTTGAGGTTCACTTGGGTTACGCTGCAAGAAAGCTTGGCTGGAAGGTTGCAACGCCGGTATTTGACGGTGCAAATGAGGATGATATTGAGCAGACGCTCCGCCTTGCAGGTCTCTCACCTGACGGAAAGAGCATCCTCTATGACGGACGTACCGGTGAGCAGTTTGACAATCCGGTTACTGTCGGTTATGTTTACTACCTCAAGCTTCACCACCTTGTTGACGATAAGATCCACGCACGTTCAACCGGCCCGTACTCGCTCGTTACTCAGCAGCCGCTCGGCGGTAAGGCACAGTTCGGCGGTCAGCGCTTCGGTGAAATGGAAGTCTGGGCTCTTGAAGCTTACGGTGCGGCTTATACGCTTCAGGAAATCCTTACGGTCAAGTCCGACGATATTGTAGGACGTGTAAAGACCTATGAGGCAATCGTGAAGGGCAAAAACGTCCCGCATCCGGGTATTCCGGAATCGTTCAAGGTTCTCGTTAAAGAGCTTCAGTCTCTCTGCCTCGATGTCCGTGTACTTGATAAGAATATGGAAGAAATCGAGCTTACCGAGGACGATGACGATGACAGCTTCGTAAAGTTCGCCCGTGAAGACGAGGATTACGTTATGGACGGCGATATTGAAGATGCGGGCTACACCGTTGAAGATGCCGAGGATGATTTCGGTATTGATACCGATGATTTGTTCGGCGCAGATGATTATGAAGATGAAGACCCCGATCTTTTCGCAGATTCGGATGAGTTTTAAGGAGGTAATAAGGTTATGAGTTATACGACTTTTGAAGCAATCAAAATCGGACTTGCATCTCCGGAAATGATTCTTGACTGGTCATTCGGCGAGGTAGTTAAGCCCGAAACCATAAACTACAGAACCTTAAAGCCGGAAAGAGACGGTTTGTTCTGCGAAAAAATCTTTGGTCCGATGAAGGACTGGGAATGTCATTGCGGAAAGTATAAGAAGATAAGATATAAGGGTAAGGTCTGTGACCGATGCGGCGTTGAGGTTACAAAGGCAAAGGTTCGCCGCGAGCGTATGGGTCATATTGACCTTGCAACTCCTGTTTCCCACATCTGGTACTTCAAGGGAATTCCGTCCCGTATGGGTCTCATTCTTGACATTTCCCCCAGAATACTTGAAAAGGTTCTCTATTTTGCATCATATATTGTCACCGATCCCGGTGATACACCGCTTGAGAAAAAACAGGTTCTCAACGAAAAGGAATATCGCGATTATCGCCTCAAGTATGAGGATGACTTCAAGGCAGGCATGGGTGCGGAGGTTATCCGCGAGCTTTTAGAGGAGCTTGATCTTGACAAGCTTTCCGAAGAGCTTCATGCAGAGCTTGCGGAGGCTACAGGTCAGAAGAAGCTTCGCCTCATCAAGCGTCTTGAGGTTGTTGAGGCATTCCGCAGCTCCGGCAACCGTCCGGAGTGGATGGTTCTCACCGTTCTTCCGGTACTTCCTCCGGAGCTTCGCCCGATGGTTCAGCTTGACGGCGGACGCTTTGCGACAAGTGACCTTAACGATCTCTACCGTCGTGTTATCAACAGAAATAACCGCTTGAAGCGCCTTCTTGCGCTTAATGCACCGGATATCATTGTCCGAAATGAAAAGCGTATGCTTCAGGAAGCGGTTGACGCACTTATCGATAACGGTCGTCGCGGCCGTCCGGTAACAGGTCCGAACAACCGTGCGCTCAAATCCCTTTCTGACCTTCTCAAGGGTAAGCAGGGACGCTTCCGTCAGAATCTTCTCGGTAAGCGTGTTGACTATTCAGGACGTTCTGTTATCGTTGTCGGTCCTGAGCTTAAGATTTATCAGTGCGGTCTTCCGAAGGAAATGGCTCTTGAGCTCTTCAAGCCGTTTGTTATGAAGAAGCTTGTTGCAGACAACGTTGCAAACAACATCAAGAGTGCAAAGAAGATGGTTGAGCGTGCAAAGCCCGAGGTTTGGGATGCTCTCGATACCATCATCAAGGATCATCCGGTTCTTCTCAACCGTGCGCCGACGCTTCACCGCCTCGGTATTCAGGCGTTTGAACCGGTGCTCGTTGAAGGACGCGCAATAAAGCTTCACCCGCTCGTATGTACGGCGTTTAACGCTGACTTCGACGGTGACCAGATGGCTGTTCACGTTCCGCTTTCCGCGGAGGCTCAGGCAGAGGCGCGCTTCCTTATGCTCTCGGCAAACAACCTCTTAAAGCCGCAGGACGGCTTCCCGGTAACCGTTCCGTCTCAGGATATGGTTCTCGGTGCGTACTATCTTACAATAGAGCGCGACGAGCCGGGTGCAGGCAAGGTGTTCGGAAGCATGGATGAGGTTCTTCTTGCTTACAACGAAGGCGTTATAGGGCTCCACGCTCCCATCAAGCTCCGCGTTGCGCGTGAGATTAACGGTGAGATGAAGAGTGCGATAATCGACTGTACAGCAGGTCGTCTCATCTTTAACGAGCCGATTCCGCAGGACCTCGGCTTTGTTGACAGAAATGAAGACGAACTCGGCCTGGAGGTAAACTTCCTTGTTACAAAGAAGGAACTCGGTAAGATTATCAATAAGGCTATTCATAAGCATGGCTTCACAAAGACGTCAGAGCTTCTTGACGATCTCAAGAGCCTTGGATATAAGTACTCTACGAAGGGCGCTATCACCATTTCTATTTCCGATATGGTTGTTCCGAAGGAAAAGTACGAATATATAAAAGCTTCCGAAAAGGCAATTGCCGATATCGAAAAGAAGTTCCAGCGCGGATTTATTACAAACGATGAGCGCTATCGCCTTGTTATCGAAGAGTGGACAAAGACAACAAATGACGTTACAAAGGCTCTTGAAAATGCCCTTGACCACTTTAACCCGATATATATGATGGCAAACTCCGGTGCCCGTGGTTCCATGAATCAGATCCGTCAGCTTGCAGGTATGCGCGGACTTATGGCTAATACCGCAGGTAAAACAATCGAAATCCCGATCAAGGCTAACTTCCGTGAAGGTCTTTCGGTCCTTGAATACTTTATCTCATCCCGTGGTGCGCGTAAAGGTCTTGCCGATACAGCTCTCCGTACTGCGGACTCCGGTTACCTTACACGCCGTCTCGTTGATGTTTCTCAGGATGTTATCATCCGTGAGCACGACTGCGGAACGACAGAAGGTATCGAGGTATTTGAAATCCGCGATGGCGGACAGACTATTGAGCCGCTTCGCGACAGACTTGTCGGCCGCTTCCTCGTTGAGGACTTTACAGACGGTCAGGGCAATGTGATTGTCTCCAAGGATAAGCTTATGACTGCAGATGATGCAGAGAAGATTATCAGCGCAGGCATTGAGCGTATTGCGATCCGCTCTGTTCTCAAGTGCCGTGCACGTCACGGTGTATGTGCTAAGTGCTACGGTGCAAACCTTGCGTCAGGCGAGGCTGCAAGCATCGGTGAGTCTGTTGGTGTTATCGCTGCACAGTCCATCGGTGAACCGGGTACTCAGCTTACAATGAGAACGTTCCACACCGGTGGTGTTGCGGGTGACGATATCACACAGGGTCTTCCGCGTGTCGTTGAGCTGTTTGAAGGACGTAAGCCGAAGAAGATGGCGATTCTCTCGGAAATCGACGGTATTGTTTCCTTCGATGAAATCAAGAAGAACGCTCCGCGTGCAATCAACGTTACAAGCCCGATTACCGGTGAGGTCAGAAGCTATCCGCTTCCGTTCGGCGCAATCGTAAAGGTTTCAGAGGGCGACGGCGTAACGGTAGGTGCAGAGCTTACCGAAGGTGCGCTCAATCCGCATGACGTTCTCCGCATCAGCGGTGTTTCCGCTGTTCAGAACTACCTTATCCAGGAAGTTCAGCGTGTTTACCGTCAGCAGGGCGTTGATATCAACGACCGCCATATCGAGGTTATCGTAAGCCGTATGCTCCGTAAGGTTACGGTTGACGAGCCCGGCGATACAACACTTCTCTCCGGCTCTATGGTTGACTTCTTCGAGTTTGAGAACGAGAACAAGAAGGTGCTTGAGCGTATCGGTAACGGTGAGGCTCTTGCAACGGCAACGTGCACTCCGATTCTTCTCGGTATCACGAAGGCTGCTCTTGCAACAGACTCGTTCCTCTCCGCTGCATCCTTCCAGGAAACAACCCGTGTCCTCACAGATGCGGCAATCAAGGGCAAGATTGACCCGCTTGTCGGACTTAAAGAAAACGTAATTATCGGTAAGCTCATCCCTGCAGGTTCGGGAATGTCGATGTACCGTGAGTTTGACGTTGAATATAAGTCTGAAGGCGACGCATCCGGAGAAACAGCAGAAATTTAGAAAATTTTTGCATTAATCATTGACTATTTGCAAATAATCTGTTATAATATCTTAATGTATGATTGTATAATCAGATTTTACGCGCATTTTTTGGAGGTAAAACCGGAATGCTTACCGAATTTGCGTCCGCAAAACCGATCGTAGGTCTTAAGCAGTCAAAAAAGGCTGTGCTCGGAGGTCTTGCCATAAAGGCGTTTGTAGCCGAGGATGCAGATCCCGGGGTGACCGAGCCGTTTGCCCGCCTTTGCGAGGAAAACGGTGTGCCGGTTGTTTATGCGGATTCGATGGAGGAGCTCGGCCGTGCCTGCAAAATAAACGTAGGTGCCGCCGTGGCAGTGCTTGCAAAATAAGCACAAACCCAAATTTCTTTTAAAATTCCCGGCTGACCGACTTCCGATTTTCCGGAAGCCGGTCGGCAGAGAATATATATTTATTTTTGAGGAAAGGAGGAAAAGATTAATGCCTACAGTAAACCAGCTTGTCAGAAAGGGACGTCAGGTTTCGGTCTATAAGTCCACTGCTCCTGCTCTGCAGAACGGTTACAACTCATTGAAGAAAGAGGTTACGAATCAGAGCTCACCTCAGAAGCGCGGCGTATGCACAGCTGTTCGTACTGCTACCCCGAAGAAGCCGAACTCTGCTCTCCGTAAAATTGCCCGTGTTCGCCTTACAAACGGCACTGAGGTTTCCGCTTACATCCCCGGTGTAGGTCATAACCTTCAGGAGCACTCCGTTGTTATGATCCGCGGTGGACGTGTTAAGGACCTTCCTGGTGTACGTTACCACATTATCCGCGGTACGCTCGATACACAGGGTGTTGCAAACCGTATGCAGGGTCGTTCAAAGTACGGTGCAAAGAAGCCGAAGGCAGGCAAGTAAAATTAATCGCTTAAACACGACTTTACCACGCACAGTGCAAGGCAAAGTCAACGCCTTGCCCAGTGTTTATATATATGTATAAACCTCGGGCGGGCACAGTTCCATGCTTTAATAAAGTTTTGGAGTACCTATGAAATCATTACCTATATGAAGGAGGGAAGAAAAGTGCCAAGAAGAGGATTTGTTCCGAAGAGAGATGTATTGCCTGATCCGCTTTACAACTCCAAGCTTGTCACAAAGCTTATCAACAGCATTATGCTCGACGGTAAGAAGGGCATTGCACAGAAAATCGTTTACGGCGCTTTTGACATCGTAAGCGAAAAGACAGGTAAAGCTCCGCTTGAAGCTTTTACCGAAGCACTTGAAAACATTATGCCGGTACTTGAGGTTAAGGCACGCCGTGTCGGTGGTGCAACATACCAGGTACCGATCGAGGTTCGCCCTGAGCGCAGACAGACCCTTGGTCTTCGCTGGCTCACGGCTTATGCCCGTGCAAGAAGCGAGCGCACAATGTGCGAGCGTCTTGCAGGTGAGCTTGTTGACGCTATAAACGGCGTCGGCGGCGCAGTTAAGAAGCGTGAGGATACACACAAGATGGCAGAGGCAAACCGTGCGTTTGCACACTTCCGTTGGTAATCCTTACCTGTTACTACCGAAAGGAGATATAAAATGCCAAGACAGTTTCCCCTTGAACTTACAAGGAACATAGGAATTATGGCACACATCGACGCCGGTAAGACCACCACCACCGAGCGTATCCTTTACTACACCGGACGTAACTATAAGATCGGTGACACACATGAGGGTACAGCAACGATGGACTGGATGGAGCAGGAGAAGGAGCGCGGTATTACCATCACATCCGCTGCTACAACCTGCCAGTGGAAGAACCACTGCATCAACATCATCGACACCCCCGGACACGTTGACTTCACAATCGAAGTTGAGCGTTCGCTCCGTGTTCTTGACGGAAGCGTAACCGTTCTCTGTGCTAAGGGTGGCGTTGAGCCTCAGTCCGAAACAGTTTGGCGCCAGGCGGACAAGTATCAGGTTCCGCGTATGGCTTACGTCAACAAGATGGACATTATGGGTGCAGACTTCTACAACGTTGTCGCCATGATGAAAGACAGACTCAATTGTAATGCGGTTCCGATTCAGCTCCCGATTGGATCTGAAAATCTGTTCCGCGGAATCATCGACCTTGTCAGAATGCGCGCTGAGGTTTACTATGATGACCTCGGTAAGGATTTCCGTGATGAGGATATCCCGGCTGATATGCTTGAAAAGGCAGAGCAGTACCGTGCAGAAATGCTTGAAGCTATTTCTGAGTTCGATGATGAAATTATGGAAAAGTACCTCGAGGGTGAGGAAATTTCCGAAGAAGCTATTAAGAAGGCTATCCGTAAGGCAACCATCGCTGTTAAGATGGTTCCGGTATGCTGCGGAACTTCTTACCGCAATAAGGGCGTTCAGATGCTTCTTGACGCTGTTATTGACTATATGCCGGCTCCGACAGACGTTCCGGCTATCAAGGGTGTAAACCCTGACACAGGCGAAGAGGATTGCCGTCCGTCTGATGACAAGGCACCGTTCTCCGCTCTCGCATTTAAGATTGCAACCGACCCGTACGTTGGTAAGATTTGCTTCTTCCGCGTATACTCCGGTACTCTTAACGCAGGTAGCTCCGTGCTCAACTCCGTTAAGAACAACAAGGAGCGTATCGGTCGTATCCTTAAGATGCACGCTAACCACCGTGAAGACATCGAGCAGGTATACTCCGGCGATATCGCTGCAGCTGTCGGTCTTAAGAACACCACAACAGGTGATACCCTTTGTGATGAAAAGCATCCGATTATCCTCGAGTCGATGGAATTCCCGGAACCGGTTATCCGCGTAGCTATCGAGCCGAAAACAAAAGCAGGTCAGGAAAAGATGGGTATTGCTCTTGCAAAGCTTGCTGAAGAGGACCCGACATTCCGTACCTACACAGATGAAGAAACAGGCCAGACAATTATCGCAGGTATGGGCGAGCTTCACCTTGAAATCATTGTTGACCGTCTTCTCCGTGAGTTCCGCGTCGAAGCTAACGTAGGTAAGCCGCAGGTTGCTTATAAAGAAACAATCCGCAAGTCTGCAGATGTTGACCACAAATACTCCCGTCAGTCCGGTGGTAAGGGTCAGTACGGTCACGTTAAGATCATTGTTGAGCCGAACGAGTCCGGTAAGGGCTATGAGTTCGTCAACAAGATCGTCGGCGGTGCTGTTCCGAAGGAATACATCCCAGCTGTTGACCAGGGTATTCAGGGCGCAATGCAGAGCGGTGTTCTTGCAGGTTATAACGTTGTTGACGTTAAGGTTACCCTCTATGACGGTTCTTACCACGAGGTTGACTCTTCCGAAATGGCGTTTAAGATTGCAGGTTCTATGGCGTTCAAGGAAGCTTGCCGCAAGGCAAACCCGGTTCTTATGGAGCCGATTATGAAGGTTGTCGTTATCGTTCCTGAGGATTACATGGGCGATGTTATGGGTGACCTCAACGGACGCCGCGGTCAGATTCAGGGTATGGAAGCGCGCTTCGGTGCTCAGCAGATTGAAGCTCTCGTTCCGCTTTCCGAGATGTTCGGCTATGCAACAGACCTCCGCTCCAGAACGCAGGGACGCGGTCAGTATACAATGGAGCCGCACAGCTACACTGAGGTTCCGAAGAGCATTTCTGAGGAAATCATCTCTGTCCGTGCAAAGAAAGACTAAGTTTTTTGAAGAAATTCAAAAAAACAGTTGCAAATTTTATAGTTTTACTATAAAATAACAGTATACATCTGCGTAGCAGTCCATACGCAGAAAAAATATGTAATTAAATTCTTGAAATACAAGAGGAGGATTAATAAAAATGGCAAAGGAAAAATTTGAAAGAAGCAAACCGCACGTAAATATCGGTACTATCGGTCACGTTGACCATGGTAAGACAACTCTTACCGCAGCTATCACAAAGACACTCTCTTTCCAGGGTAAGGCTCAGTTCGAAGCATACGACATGATCGACAAGGCTCCGGAAGAGAGAGAGCGTGGTATCACCATCAACACAGCTCATGTTGAGTATCAGACAGACGCTCGTCACTATGCTCACGTTGACTGCCCGGGACACGCTGACTACGTTAAGAACATGATCACAGGTGCTGCACAGATGGACGGCGCTATCCTCGTTGTTTCCGCTGCTGACGGCCCGATGCCGCAGACTCGTGAGCACATCCTTCTTGCTCGTCAGGTTGGCGTTCCGTACATTGTTGTTTTCATGAACAAGTGCGACCAGGTTGACGACGAAGAGCTCCTTGAGCTCGTCGAGATGGAAATCCGTGAGCTCCTCTCTGACTACGAGTTCCCGGGTGATGACATTCCGATCATCAAGGGTTCCGCTCTTGCTGCTCTTGAAGCAGGCGACGACATCAACGATCCTGCATATGCTCCGATTCTTGCTCTTATGGATGCAGTTGACGAGTACATCCCGACTCCGGAGCGTAAGGCTGACCTCCCGTTCCTCATGCCGGTTGAAGACGTTATGACAATCACAGGCCGTGGTACTGTTGCTACAGGTCGTGTTGAGCGTGGTCAGATCAAGATGAACGAAGAAGTTGAAATCGTTGGTCTTGCTGATGAGAGCCGTAAGACTGTTGTTACAGGTATCGAAATGTTCCGTAAGCTCCTCGACTATGCAGAAGCAGGCGACAACATCGGTGCTCTTCTCCGTGGTATCGCACGTGACGAAATCAAGCGCGGTCAGGTTCTTGCAAAGCCGGGTTCCATCAACCCGCACACAAAGTTCAAGGGCCAGGTTTACGTCCTTAAGAAGGAAGAAGGCGGCCGTCATAAGCCCTTCTTCTCCAACTACCGTCCGCAGTTCTACTTCCGTACAACTGACGTTACAGGTGTTATCACACTTGAAGACGGCGTTGAGATGTGCATGCCGGGCGATAACGTTGTTATGAACGTTGAGCTCATCACTCCGATCGCTATCGAAGAGGGTCTCCGCTTCGCTATCCGTGAAGGCGGCAGAACTGTCGGTTCAGGCGTTGTTATCGGTATCAATGCATAATTAAAGCTTAATAAAGCCTTTTTAAACGGGTATCGGATTTCCGATACCCGTTTTGTCGTTCTCCGGCGCAATAAAGTCTTTATTTTTCCTTGCGGTTGTGGTACAATATATATAAATGCAGAATTCGGAGGTATAAATATGTCTGTTGTAACGATAAAAAGCAGTGAGCTTACCGTAAAGATAAAAACGCGCGGAGCAGAGCTTACATCCGTAACGGATAATTCCGGAAAGGAATACATATGGTGCGGAAACCCCGAGGTATGGGAAGGTCAGTGCCCGAATCTTTTCCCGATAGTAAGCCGTCTTCGCAACCATGGCGACTGTAAATATCCGCTTGATGGAAAAATGTATGAGATGGGTATGCACGGCTTTGCAAAAAACTCGGAGTTTGAAGTGGAAAGTGCAACTGAAAACAGCGCAACGTTCCTGCTTCGCTCAAGTGAGGTAACACGGGCACAGTACCCGTTTGATTTTGAGTTCCGGATTGTCTACGCTCTTGACGGACGCAAGCTCAAGGTGGACTTTATCACGGATAACAAGACGAAGGGCAATATGTACTATTCCGCAGGCTCGCACGAGGGTTATGCGATAAACGGCGGAATTGAAAACTACAGCCTCGTGCTTGATGAAGCGGAAACGCTTTCAAAATATGAAGTTCTTCCCATCGGCGGTATCGGCGAAGATTCAACGCTTGTGTTTGATAATTCACGCGAGCTTAAGCTTAATGACGATTTCTTTGCCGTTGATGCGCTTATCTTCTTTGATATGAAGTCACGCGGACTTGCCGTGCGTGATGATCGCACGGGCGAGAGCATTCACGTTGCATTCCCCGGTTTTGATACGCTTCTTGTCTGGAAAAGACAGGGCGGGGAGTTCGTCTGCATCGAGCCGTGGGCAGGAGCACCGGACCTTGCGTGGAAGCCGTATGATGATTTCACAAAGAAATGGCGTATACGCACGCTTGCAGAAGGCGAGCGCGAAACACTTACCCATACGATAACGTTTTAAGAACACATAGATGTTATAATGAGAGGCTTTCCCTTTCGAGGGGAAGCCTCTCAAATTACTTATAAATAACGCAGAAACAGCACGGAACTTTTCGGTTCCGTGCTGTTGTGGTAAGAACTGATTAAAGTAGGCTCTGCGCTCCTTGTGCGTTATTTGGATTTGTCCGGCGAAGGGGTCGGCTGTTCCTTCAAAAATTTCCAACGGCGCTGATAGGATGCATGTTCTTCATGTGCAGTTATATCAAGGCTGGTTTTTCGCCTTTGCTCACGTGCGTGTATGCCGAAGTGTTCGTAAAAAGAGTTGGACAGATGGGATTTGTCGTACATTCCGGTTTCAACAGCAATCTCATCAAGTGTTTTTTCGGAAAAACGTATTAACATCTGAGCCTTTTGCATCCGTGCCGAATGAATGAAATTTGCCACGGTCATACCCGTTACAAGCTTGAAATTTTGAGTGTATAGGCTTCGTGACATCCCTGCAACGAGGCTTAGCTCATCGATAGTAAGTTTTTCGCACAGATGATCTGATATGTATTTTATGGAACGGGTAATCGCATCGGCGCGTTCTTTGACGAGTGCGATATCTCCAATAGCTGATTCGGTGCAATAAATGCGAAAGTACGAAGCGAGAAGCTCTGCCAAACAATCGTAGGACATTTTCTTTTTGCGCGAAAATTCTTCGCTCATTTTGCGTATTATCGTGTTTGCCTGAGTAGCATCATCTGCGGTAAATTCTCGAAAGAATGGAATTGAATGTTCTTCGAAACGGGCGTGTTTTGCAGAAGTTGAAAAATACCTGTAGCCGCGAGAAAGCATAAAATCTTCATAAAACCGGATGTATGTAACAATGGGCGTATCTTGCGATTCGGTTGTATCTATACAATGACGGGTATAAGGTAAAATTACTGCTCCGGAACCGGGTCGTTGCAGGTACACATTTCCGTCTATTTCGTGACGCAGTGTACCGGACAGTACATGGCAAATTTGTGTATAATCATGGAAGTGCAGTGCGTTTGTATGGCGAAAACAATCGGTTGATACGGCAATCGGAAGAGATGAGAGCGCATCCAATGAGGTATTTATAGTTGGTAACTCCATAAGTAATTTCACCTCTGTTTAAGTTATAAATAAATTTTATCATAGGTGAAAATGAATGTCAATGAAGATTGGCCGATTTTCCAACTTGTGTATGTTGAATTGGTACGTTTTATGATGTAAAATGTAATTAATATAAAACTTAATATTGGGAGGTATCTCTAAATGAAAAGGATTTTGGCTTTTATTCTTGCAAGTATAATGATGCTTGCACTTACCGCCTGCGGCAATTCGGAAAAGCAAACAGCTTTAGATGGCGCAGGTGCAACCGATCCGCTTACCAAAGACGATGTAATAACGATGATGGTTGAGTCTGCGGCAAGCTGGCCGGTACGTGAGGATTGGAAAATCTGGGAATATATGCAGGAGGGCTCGGGAGCAACGCTTGATATTATCGCTGTTCCGGCAACGGATGCGGTTACAAAGTATCCGCTTATGTTTGCGGCACGCGAAGAGCTTCCGGATATTATAGCATTTGGTGTAAACAGCACCCATTCTCCATATGCGGGAGAAGGACTTGTTGCTTTTGATGACCTGAAAGCATATATGCCGAATTACAATGCGTGGATCGAGTCGCTTTCCGAAGATGAATACGCTGTTGCGGTGAAAAACCGCAAGCGTGCCGATGGTAAAATTTACTACACTCCGGGAACCGGGCGCGAAGGCAAAACGCGCATGAGAGCGTGGCTTTACCGCGAAGATGTTTTCGAAAAGCATAATCTTAAGGCACCTGAAACATTTAATGAGCTTTATGAGGTGTGTAAGAAATTAAAGGAATTGTATCCTGATTCATATCCGTTTTGTACACGCGCATTGTCATATTTGCTGAATATCCCCGGTTCTTCTTTTGATAAATGGTGGGAATACGGAGTATATTATGACTTTGACGACGATGAGTGGCGATGGGGAGCAACCGAGGATACGGCACTTGAGGTTGTTTCGTTTTATAAAAAGATGATAGACGAGAAGCTTATGCCTGCCGATACGGCAACGCTGAACAACTCAACATGGGAGGAGCTTATCCTTACCGATCGCGGTTTTATCCTTCCGCATCTTCAGCTCCGTATAGATTATTTTAATCAGCTTGCGCAGAAAGAAAATCCCGATTTTAAAATTCAGGCATTCAAGCCGCCTGTTGCAAATCCGGAAAAGGGTGTGGCAATGGTAGAGCGCGGCGATTTGGAAATGATAGGCTTTTCTATCCCGGACAGCGGAAGAACGGAAGGCATTGCAAATGCTGCAAAGTTCCTTGACTGGATGTATACCGATGAGGCAATGGAGCTTGTTTCGTGGGGGAAAGAGGGGGAAACATATGAGGTTGTTGACGGTAAGAAGAAATTCATAACCGATGAAGACGGAACGTTGCCGAACACAATGTACGGCTTCCAGCTTTACGGAACCTTCTGCCGACTTGATCCTCTTGCCGCTGAGGCAATGCAGACTGAAACCACGCTTGAAAGCGAGGAACTTATCATCGAACACACACTTCCTTATCATCCGGTTACATTGTGGCTTGATTTCAATGATGAGGAAGAAAGCATAATTGAAATGTACAAGACAGGACTCGTTACTTATACGGAAGAAATGCTTGTTAAATTTATGCTTGGTCAGGAACCGCTTTCAAACTTCGACATATTTAGGGAAACACTCAACGAGATGGGTGTGGCTGAAGTTCTTGCAGCATACGAATCGGCATATAACAGAGTAAAATAGGAGGCTTTGTAAAGATGAAAAGGATATTATCAATTATTGTGTGTGTAGTAATGATTGTTGGGATTATGCCTGCAACCTTTGCGACTGAGACAAGTGAAGATATTGTATATAATTTTACAACAGAAGGTGCAAAAATAGGAAATTGGACACGGGAAAACTATTTTAGAATTTATTCGTATGCTGTTCATGACGGAGGAACACGTATTTATCCGACTGCAGGGTACACAGCCGCAGGAAATAACGGACAGGCATATGCGATAACAGTTCCTGATGGCGTGAATGGCACATACAAACCGGTATTTACATATGCGGGAATTGAAAGCGGTGCTATTGTAAATGTTTATCTTGTATCAAAAACAGATACCGATGCTCAAGGATGGGATTTGTCTTTCGGAAAATCCACAACAACGAAAGCAGAAAGTGCAGTGCTTAAAGCGATAAATAACAGTAAGAGCGAAAATGCTGTTGTAAAGCTGATAATGCAAGGGGTTGATACATATAACAACCAGACAGCAAACTCGGCGGTTGCAACTGATTTTTCGGAGACCGGAAGTGTTTACGGAGAGAATGTCAAGTTATCGGCAGGTACATATTATCTTATTTTTGAAGAAGCAGGGGCACGTACAGGAGCACCATTTGCAGCAAACTATAATTCATACTGGTATCGGCCGGTAAGCTTTACTTTTGAAAAGCAGGCAACGGAACAGGAAGGATACAACTATGTTTTCTCAACCTCGGCGAGAACTGAAGGGGAAAATTTTTCTCTGACAGACGGAGGACTCGGATATAATATGGTAGAAGGAGCTTCCGAGCCGTGGGATTATATGGCAGTGCGAGGAACATCAAGCGCAATATGCAAAGACGGAGAAGAAGCAACGCGTTTTTCGGTTAAAGCAGCTTCAGGTGATAAAATAGGAAACAATGCTCTTATATATAAGATTAAGTTTGCCGAAAAAGGAAAGTATGTTCCCACTCTTTATTATCAGCCATATGCAAACGGCGGCAAGGTTGCAGTATATCTTATTCCGGCAATATGGATGGAAGCGCAGAACAAGTTTGAAGGAAAGCTTGATACCGGCGATGAAGCTCTTTCGGTTTTAGGCGTAGCCAAGAATAACAACAAGCTCATCGGCGAGGCGAATACATATTCAGATGCTACTAAAGTAAGTGCATCTGTTGTGGGGTACACAACATTTGCAGAAACCGAAATCACGGAAGATGAATATTATCTTGTATTTTCTATGAATGGTGCGCAGGGAAGCCCGGCAAGTAACGGGAGCTACTATGCATATCTTTCCTCTCTCTCCTTCAAGAAGGTCGGTGAGGTTGAGAACGTAGAAGCACCGACGGTTGCGCTTGCAGTTGCATACGGCGATGAGAACCCGACGGTTACCTCGTATCCCCGCGGAAAAGAGATTACTTTGACCGCACCGGACAAGACAGATGAAAATCTTACATTCCGCCACTGGGTACGCGGCACTGCAGACGGCGGTGACTGGATAACAAACGATGCAACTTACTCCTTCACGCTTGCAACAAACACATATCTCACCGCTGTTTACACAGATACTGCTGCTGAAACAGACAAGATTGCAGAGTTCTGGGGCGGCAACGGCGAGTATATTACAGAAAAGAAAGCAGATGCAAACGGGAAAGTTGCATTCCCGGAAAATCC